>VBOS01000478.1 GCA_005893185.1 Candidatus Eiseniibacteriota bacterium | reverse complement strand
GAAGCGGCCGTGCTCGTAGAGCAGCGCGATGACGGGTCGGCTCATCACAGCCAGCCAGACCGCCGCCGGCACCGTGAGCAGCAACACGAGGCGCAGCGTCGCGGACAGCGTGCTCTTGAGCGCCGCCATGTCGGAGGCCACAGCGGCTCGCGACAGCGCCGTCAGGCTCACGGTTCCGAGCGCCACTCCGAACACGCCGATCGGGAGCTGCATGAGCCGGAACGCGTACCACAGCCACGACACGCTGCCCTGCGGGAGCATGCTCGCGAGGATGGTGCTCACCAGCAGGTTGAGCTGCGTCGCCGCTAGCCCGATCGTCGCGGGCGCCATCAGGCTCGCCACGCGCGCGACGCCGGGATGCCAGCGCGGCCGCTCGAGCCGCAGCCGGAACCCCAGGCGGTGGAGCGGCGGGACCTGCACCAGGAACTGGAGCGCGCCGCCGATCACAACGCCGATCGCCATCGCCAGGATCGGCGGCTGGCCGGCCGCCCGGCACGCCGGAATCAGCCCGACGCCGAACACGATCATGCCGAGGTTGAGAAGCGCAGGCGCCAGCGCCGGGATGCCGAACCGGCCGCGGGCGTTCAGCATGCCCATCGCCGCCGCCGCCAGAGCCACCGCCGGCAGGAACGGGAGCATGACGCGCGTGAGCATCACGGTCAGGTCGAGCTTGCCGGGGACGGCGGCGAAACCGGGCGCGAAGAGCCGCACCAGCGCGGGGGCGGCAAATGCGCCGACGACGCAGACGCCGAGCAGCACGAGAAACAGCGTGACCATGAGCCGCCGCCCGAACTCCCAGGCTTCATCTGCGCCACCGCGCTCGTGGATCCCGGTGAAGGTCGGAACGAAGGCGGACGACATCGCCCCCTCCGCGAACAGGTCGCGCAGCAGGTTCGGGATCCGGAAGGCGACGTTGAAGGCGTCGGTCGCGAACCCAGCGCCGAAGAGCGTCGCCATCACCTGCTCGCGCAGCAGGCCGAGGACGCGGGACAGCAGTGTGGCGAGCCCGACCTTCCCGGCGCTCCGCGCGACCCGCGCCTCCTCGCCCAGACCTGCGCCGGGGCTCACAACGGCCCGCTCCCTTGCGAAATTCCCGGATGCCGTCTAGCTTGCCGGCCCATGTCCCCGATGCAGGCGGCGGTGCTCGGCGTGGTCCAGGGCCTCACCGAGTTCCTGCCGATCTCGAGCAGCGCGCACTTGTACGTGATTCCCACGATGCTCGGCTGGCCGTACGCCGGGCTCGCATTCGACGTCGCGCTCCATTGGGGCACGTTGATCGCGCTGCTCCTCGCGTATGGAAGCGTGTGGATCGCGCTCGCGCGCGATGCGTTCTCCGCCGAAGCGGCTGTGCGCTCCACCGCCTGGAGCACGTGGTTCAAGCTGGCGGCGGCCTCGGTCCCGGGCGCCGTCGCCGGGGTGGCGCTCGAGGACCTCGCCTCCCACGCGCTGCGCTCGCTCCCGATCCAGGCGATCATGCTCGTGATCTTCGGGTTCCTGCTGTGGGCGGTGGACCGCATGCGCCCCCCCGGCCGCGACGAGGACATCCCGGGCTGGGGCACGTGCATGACGATGGGGCTCGCGCAGGCGCTGGCGCTGGTTCCCGGCGTCTCGCGCTCGGGGATCACGATCACAGCCGGCCGGGCGCGCGGGCTCTCCCGCGTCTCGGCGGCGCGCTTCTCGTTCCTGCTCGCAACGCCGATCACCTTTGGCGCCGGGCTGCTCGAGCTGCGCCACCTCGGGCACGACACTCCGGCGCCCGCCCTCGTGGTGGGCGTCGTGACCTCGGCGATCGTCGGCCTGATCGCGATCCGCCTGCTCATCCGCTACCTCGGGCGCTCGGGTTTCGCGGTGTTCTTCGTGTACCGCACCGCATTCGCCGCGCTCATCGCCTGGCGGCTGATCGCCCGATAGCCACGCCCTCTCGACCCGGGGCGGGACCCGGCCCTCACCGCCCGCGGTCCCGGCGGGTCAAGCGGTCGGCGAAATAGCGGCTCAGGCGGTCGAGCAGCCGCAATCGGGCGCGGTGGAGCCGCGATTTCACGGCCGCCACCGAGAGATCGAGGATCTCCGCCACCTCGGCGTTCGACAGGCCTTCCTCGTCGCGCAGGATGAAGACCGTGCGCAGGTCCTCATCGAGCAGCCGCTTGCCCTCCTCCATCACCTGGCGCGTCTCGCTGTCGAGCAGCTCGTCGAGCGGTTGCGTGCTCCAGTCCGGCAGCTGCATCGCCTCCGCGCCCTCGCCGGGATTCTGGGACTGTTCGAGCGAAACCAGGTTGTCGCGACGCTTGCGATATTTCATCAGGCTCGCGTTGGTCGTGATCCGGTACAGCCACGTGGAGAACGTGGACTCGGCCTTGAAGTTCGCGAGCCCGCGGAAGGCGGAGAGGAACGCGTCCTGCAGCGCCTCGGCGGCGTCGTCCTCGTTCCGCAGGATCTTGAACGAGAGTCGGTAGACCTTGTCCCGGTAGCGGCGCACCAGCTCGTCGAAGGCGCGCGTGTCGCCCTTCTGAGCGCCGGAAACCAGGTCCGGATCGGCTTGGACGGCGTAGTCGGTCGTCATGCCGGTTCCGCCGCCCGCGGGTGCGCAGGCGCAGCTTCTCCCGCCCGCGCAGCGGCTCCCGCCTCCTGCCGGTGCACCACCTGGCCTCCCAGCACGGTCGCCACCGGGCGCGCGTCGGGCAAGTGCTCGGGCGCGATTCGCTCGAGATCTGCGTTCCACACGACCAGATCCGCAATGTAACCGGGCCGGAGCGCCCCAAGCTCAGTGTCCCAACCGGCG
>VBOS01000476.1 GCA_005893185.1 Candidatus Eiseniibacteriota bacterium | reverse complement strand
GCTTCGGCGGACGGCGGCGTTCTCTACCGGCTCTCCGACGCCCTCGCGCTCAACGCGAACGCCGGAAGGGGTTGGCGGGCGCCGAGCCTCTTCGAGCTCTACGCGAACGGCCCCCATCTGGGCGAGGCGCGCTACGAGCTGGGCAATCCCGATCTCGAGCCCGAGCGGAGCTTCGAGGCGGACGCCGGAGTCCGCGTGCGGCGGCCCCACTTGAAGCTCGATCTCTCAGGCTTCGTCAACCGGATCGACCGCTACATCGAAGCGGCCCCCATCGGCGAGACGCGCGTGGTCGGCGCCGACACGCTGAGTGTCTACGAATACACGCAGGCCGACGCCCGGCTGACCGGGGGCGCGCTGTGGGCGGAGATCGAGGCGGCCGCCCCCCTCACCTTGCGGGCACAGGCGGACTACGTGAGCGGTCAGAACCTCGCGCTGGACCGGCCGCTCTCCTGGGTGCCGCCATTGCGGGCGGCCCTCGGCGTGGAATGCCACCGAGAGAACCTGGGCTGGGCCGAGCGCGGCACATTGGGGCTCGAGATCGAGCACGTGAGCGAGCAGACGCGGCTCGGCCCGTTCGACACAGCCACCGATCCCTACACGCTGCTTCATCTCGAAGCCGGGATGGGACGTCGCTTCGGCAGCCGAACGTTTCAGCTCGATCTCCGAGTCCGGAATCTCGCCGACCGCACGTATCGGAGCTTCCTCTCCCGCTACAAGGGGTTCGCGCCCGACCCGGGAAGGAACGTCGTGCTCCGCCTGTCCACCGTGCTGTGATGGCGAAGCTCCCGACCCGCCCGCGCGCGCCGCGCTCCAGGATCGCGGCCCTCGCCGTTCTTGCCGCCACGCTGGGCTACGGCTGCAGCGAGAAACCCGCCGGCAATCTGGTATGGAAGCAGGACCTGATTGGAATCAAGACGGCGCTGTCCGCCGTCGTGGCGTTTTCTCCCCAGGAAGCCATCGCGGTAGGTCAGGCGCTCCCCGAGTTCGCGCTCCAGGCGCGCCCGCTATCGCTGCGATGGACGGCCTCCGGCTGGACCGAGATCGCAATGCCCTGGACGCGCAGCACGGCGCTCCTGGCGTCCGCTCTGGACCGCGATGGCTCGGTGTGGGCGGTCGGACGCATCGTAAGCTCGGAGGCCGAGCCCTTCGATCCCGTCCCCGTGGCCTACCGCTACACGGCCGGCACTTGGTCTCTCCTGCCGCTCGATGAGCTGGGCCCTCAGGCCGGCGTCGCGTTCACGGGAGTCGCGACTTCGGGAAGCGGGCCCGATCTCGAGGCGCGCGCGGTGGGCGATTCGGTGGGTCAGGTGGGACGGATCTTCCGCTGGGCCGGCGGACATTGGAGCCCCATGACGACGCCTGATCCATCGCCGGGCGCGAACTGGACGCTTCGATCCATTTCATATTCGGCGGCGAGCCGAACCTGGTACGCCGTCGGAGCCGGGCCGATCGGAGGGACCATTCTCGTCGACCGCGGGGCCGGATGGGAGCTGGCGGCCGGGCCCGCCACTACGATCGAGTGGACGAGCGTCGCATTCGATGGTCGCGGGATTCCCTATCTCGCCGGGAATCGACTTGCCGGGGGAAACGCCCAGGGAGATCTCTACCTGCGCCATCTGGGCCAATGGGCACAGGTACCCATCGCCCGACACACGGCGGGGGGATTTCATCTTCAGGCGCTCGGCTTCGACGCCGAGGGGAACGGCTGGACCGTGGGCGGCCGGGAAGCTGGCGGGCCGTTCTTCGCCGGCACGTCTCCCAAGGGGTGGGTCGAAACCGTGGTCGAGGCGGAAGTGGAGGCCCATCCCGAGCAGGAGCAGGTCGCCGGAGGTGACCTGTCGGGAGTCGCGGTGTACGGGGCGAGCGTAGCGTTCACGGTGGGTTCGGCCTTGGAGGTCGATCCGGAGGGCGGGCAGGAGTTCCAGCCGCGGATCTTTCGCTTGAAGTTCCGCCCGGCGGGAGAGGTCGACCTGCCCACGGCGCCGCCGCACTGACGACCGCGGCCGAGCACGTTTGGATCCAGCGGCCCGAGCAGCGGCGGATCCAGCCGCCCGGCGATCTCAGCGGTCCGCGCGATCGTCCTGCTAGGACAGCGACCTCGATGCAGGACGCCCTACCCTCCCAAGTACGCCTTCTTCACCTCTTCGTTCTGGAGCAGGCGGGCGGCTTCGTCCTCGAGGCGCACGCGGCCGGTCTCGAGCACGTAGCCGCGGCGCGCGATCGAGAGCGCCATGTGCGCGTTCTGCTCGACCAGGAGCACGGTCACGCCGCGCTGGTTGATCTCGCGGATGGTCCTGAAGATCTCGCGCACCAGGAGCGGCGCGAGCCCGAGCGACGGCTCGTCGAGCAGCAGGAGCCGCGGCCGCGACATGAGGGCGCGCGCGATCGCGAGCATCTGCTGCTCGCCGCCCGAGAGGGTGCCCGCGCTCTGGCGGCGGCGCTCGCCCAGGCGCGGAAAGAGGCGGAACGCCTCCTCGCGATCCTTGGCGATGCCGACGCGGTCCCGGCGGCGGTAGGCGCCGAGCTCGAGGTTGTCGTCCACCGTGAGGTTCGCGAACACCAGGCGCCCTTCGGGGGCGTGCGAGACGCCGAGCGCCACGATCTCGTGGGGCGGCATGCGCGTGATCTCCCTCCCGTCGAAGCGCATGCGGCCGGCGCGCGCCGGGATCAGTCCGGAGAGCGCGCGCAGCAGCGTGGTCTTCCCCGCGCCGTTGGCGCCGATCAGGGTGACGATCTCGCCAGCCTCTGCGCGGATCGTCACGCCCTTCAGCGCGTGCACGGCTCCGTAGTAGACGTCGAGCCCTTCGACCTCGAGCATCATCGGCTTCCGGCCTCCGAAGGCGCTGGCCCGCGGGTCGCCACCGGCACTACGTCCCCGCTCCGAGATCGGCCTGGACCTCCTCGCCGAGGTAGGCCTCGATCACCTTGGGGTCGGTGCGGATCTGGTCGGGCGTGCCCTCCGCGATCTTCACGCCGTAGTCGAGCACAGCGATGCGGCGGCAGATGCCCATCACCACCCTCATGTCGTGCTCGATCAGCAGGATCGTGAGCTTGAAGCGGCGCAGCACGTCCTCGATCAGGCGCATCAGCTCTTCGGTCTCGAGCGGGTTCAGGCCCGCTGCCGGCTCGTCGAGCAGCAGCAACCGCGGCCGCCCCGCGAGCGCGCGCGCGATCTCGAGGCGGCGCTGCTGCCCGTAGGGCAGCTCGGAGGCGAGCGTGTCCTCCCACTGCGAGAGGCCCATCACATCGAGCAGCTCGCGCGCCTCGCGCTGCTGGCGGGCCTCGTCGCGCTCGAAGTTGCCGGTACGAAAGACGGAATCCGCGAGCCCGGCCTCCGCGTGCTGATGCCCCGCGATGCACACGTTGTCGCGGCAGCAGCGCGAGGCGAAGAGACGGATGTTCTGGAACGTGCGGGTGATCCCGCGGCGCGCGACGGCGTGGGGCTTGAGGCCCTGGACCGGCCGCCCCTCGAACAGGATGCGCCCCTGGGTCGGCGCGTAGACGCCCGTGATCACGTTGAAGACCGTGGTCTTGCCGGCGCCGTTGGGCCCGATCAGCCCGAACAGCTCCCCGGGCGCGATCTCGAGCGACAGGTCGGCGACCGCCTTCAGGCCGCCGAACTGCATGGTGACGTTCTCGAGCGTGAGCAGCGCCGAGCCTGAGACCATGTCAGGCGGCCGCCGCGCGGCGGCGCCGGAACATCGCGAGCGACAACTCGCGGCTCCCCATGAGCCCCTGCGGGCGGGTGATCATGAGGGTGATCAGCATCAGCGCGTACATCACCATGCGGTAATCCTTGACCGGGCGCAGCAGCTCGGGGAGCAGCGTGAGCAGGATCGCCGCCAGCACCGAGCCCGAGACGCTTCCCATCCCGCCCAGCACCACCATCGCGATCACCTCGATGCTCTTCAAGAACGTGAACGATGTGGGATTGAGGTACGAGAGGTAGTGGGCGAAGAGTCCACCCGCTACGCCTGCGAAGAACGCGCCGATCACGAACGCCAGCACCTTGTAGCGCGTGGTGTCCACCCCCAGCGCCTCGGCCGCGACCTCGTCGTCGCGGATCGCGAACAGCGCGCGGCCGTGGGTGCTGGTCGCGAGATGGCGCGAGAACAGGATCACGGCCAGCACACCCGCGCCAACCCAGAAGAAGTTGGCCCAGCCCGGGATTCCGGGCAGCCCGCGTGGCCCGCCCACGGCATTGATGTTGAGGATGAGCACGCGGATGATCTCGCCGAAGCCGAGGGTCACGATCGCGAGGTAGTCGCCGCGCAGGCGGAGGCTCGGGAGCCCGACGAGATAGCCGGCGAGCGCGGCCAGCAGCCCGCCGCCGAGGAGCGCGATCAGCAGCGGCCCGGCCTCGGCCAGCGCAGGCGGAATCCCCGAAGCGCCCAGCGCCGCGGCCCAGCCGCGTCCGGCGTGCATGGTGATCATGGCCGAGCCGTAGGCGCCGATCGCCATGAAGCCGGCGTGGCCGATCGAGAACTGCCCGGTGAAGCCGTTGATCAGGTTGAGCGACACAGCCAGGATCACGTTGATGCCGCACAGCATCACGATCTGAACGATGTAGGGATTGAGGAGCCGCGGCAGCGCGAAGTTGAGGATCAGCAGCGCCGCGATCGAGCCCGCGGGCCACGATGCCGGCCGGCCGCACGAGCAGGATCAAGATCAGCAGCACGAACGCGATCGCGTCGCGGTAGGTGGGCGAGACGTAGCCCACCACCATCACCTCGGCCACCCCCATCACGAGCCCTCCCAGCACCGCCCCCGGCAGGTTGCCGATCCCGCCCAGCACAGCTGCCACGAACGCCTTGAGCCCCGGCATGATGCCCATGTAGGGCTCGATCTTGGGGCTCTGGAGAGCGACCAGCACGCCGGCGGCCGCCGCCAGCATCGAGCCCAGCACGAACGTGAAGGTGATGATGCGGTCCACCGAGATCCCCATGAGCGCAGCAGCGGTATGGCTGAAGGAGACCGCGCGCATCGCGCGCCCGACGCGCGTGTGGAGCACGACCATGCGCAGCAGCAGCATGAGCCCGAGCGAGACCACGAGCACGATCAGCTGCTGGTTGGTCATCGTGACTCCCGCGCCGAGCGACAGGCTCTTCACGGGGACGATCTGCGGGAAGAACTTGGGATCCGCGCCGAACAGCAGCACGCCGCCGTTCTCGAGCAGCAGCGAGACGCCGATCGCCGTGATCAGGGCGGAAAGCCGCGACGAGCGGCGCACCGGCTTGTAGGCGCCGCGCTCGATCAACAGGCCCACGACTCCGCAGCCCGCCATCGCGATCAGCATCACGGCGAGCGCCAAGAGCGGCGTGGGGTGGGCGGCTGCGCCCATCGCGCGCGCCGCGAAGTAGGCGAAGAACGCGCCCAGCATGTAGATGTCGCCGTGCGCGAAGTTGATGAGGCGCAGGATGCCGTAGACCATCGTGTAGCCCAGCGCGATCAGGGCGTACACGCTCCCCCAGGTCACGCCGTTCACGAGCTGCTGGAGGAACTCCGACACGCTAGGAGTTCATCCGCCCGCCGCCTGCGCGCGCGAGGGGCACGTCAGGCCGGCTTGCTTTGGGGCGCGATCGAAGTGCGGAAGATCTTCTTGCCGTCCTTGATCTCGATGATCACCGCCGGCTTGGATGCGTCGCGGTTGGCGTCGAGCGTGATGATCCCGGTCACGCCGGGATACTGCGCCGTGGCGGCGATCAGGTCGCGCAGCTTGCGGTCGGCCGCCTTGCGCTCATCTGTGCCCGCCTTCGATGAGCTCAGGCCGGCGAACGCCTTGGGATCCTGCGCCGCAAGCTGGTCGATCGACTGGAACAGCACGTTCGCCGCGTCGTAGGCCAGGCCACCGATCGCGTCGGGATCGCCCTTGAACTTCTCGCGGTAGGCCTTGAGGAAGTCCTGGAGCCTGGGGTCCGGGGCGTCGAGCGCCCAGTGGTTCGAGTAGAAGCAGCCGTTCATCGCCTCACCGCCGATCTCGATCAGCTTCTCGCTCTCCCAACCGTCGCCGCCCACGAGCGGCACCTTGAGACCGAGCTCTCGCGCCTGGCGCGCGATCTGGCCGGCCTCGGTGTAGTAGCCGGGCACGATCACGGCCTGGGGGCTCTTGGCCTTGATGCTGGTGAGCGCGGCCCGGAAGTCAGCGTCGCCCGCGCTGTAGGAAGTCTCGAGGACCACGGTGCCACCCATGGACTGGAACGCCTGGGTGAAGTAGTTCGCGAGCCCCACGCTGTAGTCGCTCTTCACGTCCTTCAGGACCGCGACCTTCTTGAGCTTGAGGTCCTCGGCCACGAACTTCGCCATCACCCAGCCCTGGAAGTCGTCGAGGAAGCACATGCGGAAGATGAAGTCGCCCTTCTTCGTGACCTCGGGATTGGTCGAGGAGGGCGAGATCATGGGCACCCCCGCCTGTTGGCAGATCGGCCCGCCCGCCAGGCTGCGCGACGAAGCCACCTCGCCGATCACGGCGATCACGCGATCCTGGTTGATGAGCTTCTGCACGACGGTCGCGGCCTCGTCCGCCACACCCCGGTCGTCTTCCACCACCATCCGGACCTTGAGCCCGCCGATCTTGCCCTCCTTCTTGGCGGTCAGCTCGTCGAGCGCGACCTCGACCCCCCTCTGGGTCGAGATCCCGAACGTGGCGTCGTTGGTGGTGAGCGAGCCGAACTCGCCGATCACCAGCTCGTCGTTGCGAACGGCGGCGCAGCCGAATGCGACGAATGCGAGCAGGGCGATCGCGACGGGGCCGAGGCGCAGCGTGGGGCGCGAGGTCATGGTGGAGATCTCCTTCCGTCCGGCGTCGGACACGTGCGCCGGGAGCGCGCGAGGCGGCCGACACGATCTCTAGGAATGCGCGGCGCCGATCGGGCGTCGCAGGCGGTTGTGTAGAACCGGGAACAGGTAGCACGCGCTCGCGCGTGGAAGCAAGCGGCCCGCGGCCGGTCAGGGCGGGCGGAGCCGCGCCTAGAAGTTCACGCTCCAGGTCAGTCCCAGGTTCGGGAAGATCGAGAACCAGGTCTCGTCGCCGCGGCCGAGCACGAGCTGCCCGGCGTCGTCGCGGTACCGGAAGTAGTCGTAGCCGAAGACGTTGGAGTGGTTCGTGACGTTGATCACCTCGAGCGAGGCGCCGAACTCGCCGAGGCGCGTCGGCCACCTCCGGGTCGCGCGCAGGTCGAGGCGCAGGTAGTCC
>VBOS01000006.1 GCA_005893185.1 Candidatus Eiseniibacteriota bacterium | reverse complement strand
GCGTGTACGACAGGGTCTGGAACTCGGCGCCGTCTCCATAGACCAGTCCGGGGGCCAACGTGCGCACGTAGAGGGTCAGCATGCCGCAGAACGTCAGCGCCGCATTCACCCCGTCGGCCCGAACGAGATCGTGCAGAGGCCGCGGGCGCGGCTGGAGGTCGGGCATGGGAGGCAGGCGTTCCATCGATCCGGCCCGCGGCCGGGGCGGGACAATCCGCTCAGCCTCCCGCCGCCGGCACGGGAGCCGCACGTGCCGCGGAGCGCGCTTGCGCGCTGCCCCGCAGCTCGGCGACCCGCTTCTGCTCGGCGCGCGACAGGAACCAGACCGCGACCAGGATGAGGCCCAACGAGGCCCAATCCTGGGCCTTCGGGAAATTGAGCCTGAAGAGCAGCGCGCACAGCACCGTGGCGGTGGTCCCTGCGACCAGAGACGTCAGGCGGTTCACGAGCCCGGCGAAGGTGGCTGTGCGGCCCTTGAACATGAAGATGAACACCGAGAAGAACGCCACGACGCCGTACGGAAGCCCGGAAAGGAACGCGGTGAAGTGCGGCTGGTGTACGGCCTCGTGCCACGCGAGCACCGGCTTCGCGCTCCACCCCAGCATTCCCGGCGCATAGAAGAAGAATACGCCGATCAGCACCATGCTGACGCTGGCGGCGATCTGCTCGATCGCGAAGAAGCCCTGGTTGTCCTGGGGCACGCCCGGGGCGCGCGTGTTCTTGAAGTAGTTCATGATGTAGAGGCGGAACGCGTAGGCGACGATGTACGAGCCGAGGATCGCCATCGCCGCCGGCGAATGCAGGAACTCGAAGCTCCCCTTGCCCGCCCCGCTGTTGATCCCGAGGGCCCGACCCAGCGCGACCCCGCGCGCCTCGAGCGCGTCGACCACCGGGACGAGCAACACGTTGGTCGCGACCGCGAGCAGCGCGAAGAGCACGGCCCAGTTCTCGTCGCCGTAGACGCGCTTCTTCAGGATTCCCTGGCGGAGTTGGACCTCGTCCACGAGCCGGCTGATCACGATGATGCTGCCCCGCATGATCACCATCGCCACCAGCACCGAGATCGGCAGGCTGTACATGAGGGTAGTGATCGGGATCACGATCGCCGTGCACACGCCCGATGGGATGATGTAAGCGACCTCGGACGGTACCTGGAACGGGCCCCAGCGCACGAGACGGTTGGACTTGAGCTTGACCCAGCCCAGCACGATCACGAGCCCGAGCGCCAGGACACTCCCGCCGATCGTGTTGTTGAAGAGGTAGGTCATCTCCGGGAGCTTGGGATCACGCACGACGGTGAACCACTTCACGAGCACCCCGGTGAGGGTATAAGCCCCGAAGTAGCCGACGCAGAGCTGGAGCAGCCGAGAGGTCGAGGCCGAGCGATCCTGCGTCATGACGAGTCTCCGGAGTGAACGTGACCGTCCATGCTATCACGCCTCGGCATCGCACCGAGGGCCTTCCTTCGCCGGCCCGCGCGTCGCGACACCGCACTCATGCGCTCACCCGGTCGATTCCGGAGTACACGTTCATTCGGCGCTCGCGCAGGAACCCGATCAGGGTCATCCCCGCCGCATCTGCGAGATCGATGGCAAGCGAAGACGGCGCCCCCACCGCCGCCAGCACGGGAATGCGCGCGCGCGCGGCCTTGAGCACGATCTCGGCGCCGGCCCGCCCGCTCACCCACAGCACGCCGCCCGCCGCCGGATAGCGCTCCGCCTCCAGCATCCAGCCCGCGACCTTGTCCACGGCATTGTGGCGGCCCACGTCCTCGCGGAGAACCTGCGGCATCAAATCGGCGTCACACAGGGCGGCGGCGTGGAGCCCACCGGTGGCGCTGAAGACGAGCTGCGCGTCCCTCAGCCGTGCGGGGAGCGCGGCCAGCGCCTCGGCCTCGATCCGGCGCGTGACCGGGATGGGCGAGAGCCCCGCGCGCAGCGACTCGAGATGCGCCCGCCCGCACAGCCCGCAGGCCGCGGTCGCCGCGAAGTGGCGCTCGAGCCGACTCCAGTCCATGCGCACGCCGGGCGCGAGCGCCAGGTCCACGGTGTCCGGCTGATCGCCGCACGCCGCCGACCTCGTCACCACCTCTCCCGCCTGCGCGCGGCTCGCAATCAGTCCCTCGCCGGCGAGGAATCCCAGCGCCAGCTCGGCGTCGTGTCCGGGCGTGCGCAGGGTGACGGAGACCGTGCGCCCGTCCACGCGAATCTCGAGCGGGCGCTCGACCGCGACCGCATCCTCCCGGCGTTCGAGCGCACCGCGGCCCGGCGAGCGCGCGAGCGTGTGCTGCCGACGGGCTCACGGAGTCCTCCGGGCTACACCTTGGGGTGCGCGGTGCGCGTCGCTGCGCTGCCGTCCGGAAGCGGCGTCAGCGCGTAGTCGCCGAAGAGGGTCGGCGACTCGGCCTGGAGGATCTTCAGCATGGCCAGCGCCACCTTCCGCATCTCGACGTCCGCATGCTCGCTGCCGCGCATCTCGATGAAGTGCCGCAGCGCGCGGGCGTTCCCGGTCACGAAGATGCGGGTCTCGGTGGCGTTGGGAAGCACGGAGCGAGCCGCCTGGCGCGCGAGCTTGCGGCGCAGCGTCCTGTCGGGCTCGCTCGCGTAGTGGTGCTCGAGTCCCGCGACCAGCCGGTCGTAGGCTGCTCGCGCGGCGTTCACCGCTTCGCACCACGCCCGGTGCATCTCCGGATCGCCCGCGACGACCTCGGGCTCGACGAACTCCGAGTCCGACTCGTCCACGTAACGCTGCGAGAGCTGCGAGTAGGAGAAGTGCCGGTGCCGGATCAGCTCGTGCGTGAACGAGCGCGACACGCCGGTGAGGAGGAGGCTCCACACCGCGTGCTCGAGCACCGAGCCGTGGCCGACCTGCACCAGATGCTCGAGGAACTCGCGATTGGTCTTGCGCCCCTTGCCGTAGGACATGTAGCAGACGCGCCCCGCCATCTCGGCCAGTGCCTCGGCCCCGACCTCGGTGTCGGTCTGCCACGAGAGTCCGTGGTCTAAGAGGAATCGCTCGATCGCGGCCGGGTCCACTTGCTGCCGGCCCACGAGATAGACGCGCGGCTCTCTCACGATCCGGAGCGGACGGGTCTCGGCAATGCCGCTGAGGGTCACGGAGCCTCCTGCGGAACGGGCGTGGCGGGATCGGGTGATCTGCCGCCGGACTCTAGCACGGGCGCCCATGGTACGCGGAGCGGGCGCCGTCGCGCGACGTCGCAGA
>VBOS01000475.1 GCA_005893185.1 Candidatus Eiseniibacteriota bacterium | reverse complement strand
GGGACGGAACGCCGAACGCCATCCCGATCTCGTGCACCGCATCTGGGAAGAGGGGCACGAGATCGGCAACCACACCTTCACCCACCCCAACCTGGCGGCGGTCTCGCCGCGGCGCGCGGAGCTCGAGCTGAACGCGACGCAGCGCGTGATCGAGGCCGAGATCGGGCGCTCGACGGTGCTGTTCCGCCCGCCCTACAACGCCGACGCCGAGCCGGCAAGCGCAGAGGAGGTCACGCCGATCCTGCGCGCCGCGCAGCTCGGCTACGTGACCGTGGGCGAGAGCCTCGATCCCGAGGACTGGCAGCTCACGGCCGAAGACTCTGCGGCCTCGAAGGAGGAGCGGTCGGGACGCGACATCGCAACGTCGGTTCTCGAGCAGGTGCATGCGTTGCGGGGCAACGCCGTGCTGCTGCACGACGGCGGCGGCAACCGCTCGCGCACGGTCGAGGCGCTGCGCATCCTGATCCCGCAGCTCAAGCGCGAGGGCTACCGCTTCGTCACGGTCTCGGCACTCGCGGGCCTCACGCGCGACCAGGTCATGCCGGTGCTCGCGCCCCGCGACCGCGCGCTGCGCGGCGTGGATCGCGCCACATTCGAGTCGGCGTTCCTGGTCGAGAGCTTTCTCTACTGGGCGTTCCTGACCGCGATCGCGCTCGGCGCGGCTCGGGTGCTGTGGGTCACGACGCTCGCGCTCGTGGCGGCGAGCCGGCCTCACCCGCTTCCCGAGGCGCCTGAGCTATCCGTGAGCGTGCTGATCGCGGCCTACAACGAGGGCAAGGTGATCGCCCGCACGCTGCGTGCCGTGCTCGAGAGCGACGTCGCGCCGGCCGAGGTGATCATCGTGGACGACGGCTCGACGGACGCAACCGCCGAGGAGGTCGCCCGCGCCGCGGCCGGCGATCCGCGCGTGCGGCTGCTGCTCCAGGTCAACGCCGGCAAGGCGGCTGCGATGAACCGGGCGCTGGCCGATGCAAGCTGCGACGTGCTGGTATGCCTCGATGCGGACACCGTGATCGCGGCCGACGCCATCGGGCGGCTCGTGCGGCACTTCGGCGATCCCGAGGTCGGAGCGGTAGCCGGCAACGTGAAGGTCGGGAACCAGGTGAACCTCTGGACGCGCTGGCAGTCCATCGAGTACATCGTGAGCCAGAACCTCGACCGCCGCGCGCACTCGTTGCTGAACTCGATTCCCGTCGTGCCTGGCGCGATCGGCGCGTGGCGCCGCCATGCGGTCGTTGCGGCGGGCGCATACCTCTCCGACACGCTCGCCGAGGACATGGACCTCACCTGGCGGCTCAGGCGCGCAGGCTGGCGCATCGCGAACGAGAGCCGGGCGCTGGGCTACACCGAGGTGCCCGACACGCTGTGGGCGCTCTTCAAGCAGCGCTTCCGCTGGACCTACGGCACGCTCCAGTGCCTGTGGAAGCACCGCGACGCGCTCGGGCGCTACGGCTGGTTCGGCTGGGTGGCGCTGCCCAGCCTGTGGCTCTTCCAGATCGCGTACCAGGTGCTCTCGCCGCTCGTGGATCTGCAGGTGGTGCTGACGCTCACCCGCGTGGGCGCCGCCTACCTCTCGGGCGCGATCGTGACGCGCGAGTGGCAGCCGCTTCCGCAGGCGGTCGAGGCTTGCGCCGGAATCGTGACGTTGTTCGTGTTCTTCTTCCTGCTCGAGCTGGGCGGGGCGATCGTGGCCTACCGCCTCGACCGCGAGCGCGGGCGCGACCTCCTGTGGCTCTTCTGGCAGCGCTTCGTCTACCGGCAGGTCATGTACGCCGTCGCGCTCCAGTCGATCGGGCGTGCAGTCGCCGGGCGGCGCGCCAGCTGGGGCAAGCTGGAGCGCCGCGGCAGCGCGCGCGCGGCGGCGGCGTGAGCGGCGCCGCGACGGGGGGAACCGGACGTAAGGCAGCGAAGGCCCAGGCGCGCGGGCGGGGCAATGTTCGCTACGACACGCCCCGGGATCGGCGGCGCGTGGGCTCCTCGCGCCCGGGGCCCGGCGCGAGCACCGAGCTCGCGGGCCGCAGCTGCGCGTGGGGCTCCGTTAGAGAGCGCGCGCGGCGATGGCCGGTGCTCTCGTCCGCGCTCGGCTCCGGGCGAAGCGGGCGGGCTTCGGCGGGCCGAGCCAGGCCGGGGGCGGCAGCTTCGATCCGCCCGAGCGCTCGGCCCACTCCGCGACGCGCGCGATGAACGCGTCCATGGGCTCGTAGATCGCGACGTCTGCCCCACACATCCGGCAGGCCCAATCGTGGACCATCAGCACTCCGTCCGACGATCGAGCGGCCTCCGCTTCCGCAGGCTGCTCAAAGCAATGCCCGAATAGCTCGCAAAAGAATCCCATGCTGTCCTCCTCGGAACCTCTGCGCGGCCGTCTTCGGATCGAGTCGCCGAGAACCTGTTGCGGTCCGGGGCTTTGCTCCTTTCGACCGTCCCCCGGGTGCGAGAGCGTCAGACGCTACCAGCGGGCCCATCGGCTCTCAAGGGCTACGTCTGGGAGCTTCGAGCGCCGGCTCGGGGCCCACGTGAAGTGTATGGCGGGCTTCGGCTTGAGGAGCCGTCCCGTTCTGCAACGCCGGCGGCCCTGGGGTCCGGGCAGCGGGCCCATCTTGGAAGGGGCGCTCGGCCTCTGCCCCGGCGGACTAGCGTTCCGTGCCCGAGCCGAGGAGCGCGGCCAGGCGCTCGAAGGTCTCCCACCACCGCGTCGTCGCAGGCACGTCGAGCGCGTCCTCGACCACCGCGTTCGGGAACACGGACGCGCCGGCTCGCCTGTGCAACAGGCCGAGCGCGAACGGACCGTCGATCCGGTCGAAGCGCACGCTCCAGTTTCGGCCCGCAGGCTTGACCAGCGGCAGCGTGGGGCGCGTCCTTGGCGGGCCGCACAGAACCGCCGCCCAGCCGCGCAGGTCCTTCGAGAGCGCGATGCCACGGAACGGCTCGCTCCGCACCAGCGCCACCACCTCGCGCGCGGGCCGCACCGCGATCGCCGGCTCGAACGGCAGGCGCGAGAGGATTTCGCGCCGGATCGACGCCGCGCTCGCGGGCGCCCGGACCACGAACGTGCCAGCCGCTCCCAGGTTCACGACCTCGAGATGCGCGAGCGCGGCCGCGAGCTGCGCGGGACGGAACACGTTCTTGCCGCCCACGTTGGCGGCGCGAAGGAAGACGACGTGGGCCATGGCTTCGCCGACCCTATCGCGGCATCCAGTGCGCGGCGGCGAGGAACAACCCGTCCTGCCAGCCGATCCGGTAGGCGAGCCAGATCCCGAAGGCGAGCGACAGCGCGCCGGTCGAGACGCGGACCAGGCGCCGCGCGCCACCCCAGCGCCGCGCGGCGCTCGCCACCGGGAATGCGAAGCCGGTCGTGATGAGCGCCATGCCGGCGAGCGTGCCGAGCCCGAACACGGCGAGGTAGCCGCACGCCCAGCGCGGATCGCGCACCGTCGCGAGCACGAGCAGCGCGACCGCTGCGCTGCCCGCGAGCCCGTGCACGAGGCCGACCGCGAACGCCCGTCGCGCCAGCGGTCGCCCGGCGCCGTCGCCGAGATCCGGCGCGGCCTCGCGCGCGCGCCTGAGATTGAGCAGGCCCACCAGGATCAGCGCGAGCGCCACGCCGAACTCCATCGCGAGGCCGACCCGCGGCGGCACGACCCAGCTGCAGAGAATGATCCCGGCGCCCACGGCGAACAGCGTCAGCGTGTGGCCGAGGCCCCATACGATTCCGAGCGCGGTCGCGGGCAGCACGCGCCGCGTGCGGGCCGCGATCGCGGTCACGGCGACCACGTGGTCGGGATCGGCGGCGTGGCGCAGGCCGAGCAGCAATCCAAGGCCCAACAAGGCGAGAGCATTCACGACGGGCGTCTCCGGTGTCGGTGTTGGCGATCGCGAGGGGCGGGCAGCATATCGCTTCGCGGAAGTGGCACGCGAATGTCCTGTCGTCGAGCGCCGAGCAGGGGCACTCTGCGGTAGCTCGTGCGAGGCGGCCTCGGCATCCCCGAGTCGTTTCGTTCACCCGACGGCCTCGGACCCGATCGAACGTCTTTTGCATTGCATCGTGCATCTTGCGATCCGCGGCGGGCCACGCCCTCCCGCCCCTGCGTGTAACGCGCCACGGCCGTTCGACTTCGACGCACCCGTGGCTCGCGCCTGCCGCGCGCGTCCTGGAACGTCTCGTGCGTCAGCCCGGCTGACCGTTCCGCCCGGAGACCGCTCTCACCATTCCGGGCCGGCGAAACCGGAGGACGACGATGAACATGACAGGGGTGTCGGGTAATCGCGGAGTCCTGTTGCTCGTGATGGCGGGTGTTGCGGCCGCGGGCGGGCTGCTGTGGACCTTCTGGGGCTGGCACGCGAAGGAGGCGCTCACGGGCACGGACATCTACTTCTGGTTCCTGCTCTGCATGTGCGGCGAGCTCTTGAGGACGACGTCCTCGTCGGGCAAGGCGACATCAACCATGGCCGCGTGTCCTCATATCGCGAGCCTGCTCGTGCTGTCGCGTCCCGAGGCAATGGCGGTGGTCGGGATCTCGAACGTGGTCGCGGGCCGGCTGGTGCACCACCGTTCGTGGGCGCAGAGCGCATTCGAGGCCGGCGCGCTGATGTGCGTCGTGGGCCTCGCACGCATCGTGTTCGACGCGCTGGCGGTGGACGGCTGGCGTCCGCTGGCGCTGGTGGCGGCCGGACACTACGTGCCGGTGCTCGCCGCCGCCGCGGTCTACTTCGTCGGCGCCTTCGCGGCCCGGTTCGGCTGGACGACGGCGGAGGAAGGCGATCTCTCGACCGCGCGCCAGGTGCAGTTCGGCCCGGGCTTCGAGTTCCTCTCGGCCGGCACGCTGCTCTCGCTCGGCATGCTGCTCGCCATCCAGTTCAAGCTCACAGGCGCCATGGGTGCGATGGTCGTCGTGATCCCGGTGGTGGCAGCCAAGTACGGCCTGGACCTCTTCGCCCAAGCTCGAAGCGGCCGGCGGCCCATCGAGTCGGGCTTGAGGGCCGCCGCATAGGGGCGCGCTGACAGCGCCCTGCGAAATAACAGCGCGGGGTCCCACAGGACCCCGCGCAAGCTGCCGGAGTGTGGCAGGGGCCGCACCTGCATCGAACCCTCGGCAGCTGAAAGTCGCGCACGGCTCCGACCTAGGCGCAAGATGCAAAGGCCTCGGGGGAGGGCCCAGCAGGAGCCGTGGAACGATACCCACGTCACCCTCAAGCAAGCGGAGTGCCGAGGCCCGCTTCCCCTTGCCGACGCTGCCAAACAGTGAGTTACGAGGATCGTATTGGCCGTGCGGCCGGTCCTGGAGTACGAATCACGCGGAAGATTCTACAAACTTCCGCATGGCTCCGTCCGAGAGGATGGTGGAGTCTACCGCTCAGAGGCGCCAATCCGTTACTCGAGCACCGCGCCTCAGGGGCCGCCTCGGCCTTGCCAAAAAAACAGCGCGGGGTCCCGGTGGACCCCGCGCAAGCTACCGGAGTGTGCAGGGGCCGCACCTGCATCGAACCCTCGGCAGCTAAAACCCAGTGCACGGCTCCGCAGGATGCAGAAACCTCGGGGGAGGGCCCGGTCGGAGCCGTGCATCTGTACTGGAGTGATGGCTGAGCAAGCGGAGTGCCGAGCCCCGCCTGTCCTTGCCCCCGCTGCGAAACCGTGTGTTACGAGGATCGGTGGGCCGTGCAGCCGGTCTCGCAGGACAAATCGCGCGGAAGATTCTACAAACTACCGCACGGCTCCGCCCGAGAGAGGAGTCTAGCGCTCAACGTTTTCGACGTGATCGATCTGCCAGGACGCGTGGCACGCGCTCAGCCGGTTGTAGAGCGTCTTGAGGCTGATCCCGAGCACCTGCGCGGCCTTCTTCTTGTCGCCCGCCAGTTGCCTGAGGGTCGCGAGGATGACCCGTTGCTCGACCTCCTCCAGCGAGGCGCCGATCCGCAACTGGAGCACCGGGCCGAGCGCCGGGTCGGCCGACGGCTGGCCGGCGGCGGCGCGAGGAAGCAGCTCCGGGCCGATCATCTCGTCTGCCAGAATCGCCGCGCGCTCGACGGCGTTCTTGAGCTCGCGCACATTCCCGGGCCAGCGGTACGAGCGCAGCGCGGTACGCGCCGCGGGCGACCAGGTCTTCTGTGTCTGCTCGCGAGCGTTCACGGCATCGAGGAAATGATCCGCGAGCAGCTCGAGGTCCTCCCCGCGCGCCCCCAGCGACGGAAGGTGGATGGGAAAGACATTGAGCCGGTAATAGAGATCCTCGCGCAGCGTGCGCTCCCGGACCGCCCGCGCCGGGTCACGGTTGGTCGCTGCGATCACTCGCACGTCGACCGGCAGGGCCTTCGAGCCGCCCACCCGCAGCAGCGCGCCGGTTTCGAGGACGCGCAGGAGCTTGGCCTGCAGCTCGAGTGGCATCTCGGTCACCTCGTCCAGGAACAGCGTGCCACCATGCGCCTCCTCGAAGTATCCACGACGGCTGCCCTCGGCCCCGGTGAAGCTCCCCTTCTCGTGTCCGAACAGCTCGCTCTCGATCAGGGTCGGAGCGATGGCGCCGCAGTTCACGGCGAGGAACGGGCCCTCGCGTCTCCGGCTCAGGAGGTGAATGGTCTCGGCGGCCAGCTCCTTGCCCGTGCCGCTGTCCCCGGTGAGAAGCACTCCGGCCTGCGTGGGCGCCACCCGGGCGACGAGGTCGTACACCTGCTGCATCGCCGGCGAGCGGCCGACCAGGCGGCCGAAGCGGCCGAGCTCTCGCAGCTCGCCGCGCAGGCTCCGCACCTCGGCCTTGAAACTCCGCGTGCGCGACACCCCGGCGAGGATGCTCTTGAGGCGCGAGTGGTCGATGGGCTTGGTGAGGTAATCGAGGGCCCCGACCCGCAACGCCTGGATGGCGGAATCGACGTCCGCGTTGCCTGTGATCACGACGAAGTCGCTGTCCGTCGCCAGACGCTCGTCGTGAACTAGCTCGATTCCGTCGCCGTCCGGAAGGCCGCGGTCGACCAGCACGAGATCGACCGCCGTCTCGCCGAGGCGATCGCGTGCCTGCTTGAGATCGGCGGCCTCGCGCACCTCGAAGCCCTCGCGGCCCACGAGCAGTCCCAGGCTGCTTCGGAAGCCGTCATCGTCATCGACGATCAGCGCCGAAAAGCGATGCGTGTTGTCCTCGGAATTCATGGCGCAGCGGTTCCGATGCAAGGTCTCCCAGCCGGCGCGCGGTCCATGCGAGCCCCCCGGGAACTCATCTTACGGACTCCGGGGACGGCTCGCGTTCCGGCGGCAGGCGCGGCGTCTCGTTCAGCTGGACCCAGTAGCGCACGGTCTCGGCCACGTAGGCGCCCGGCGGATGCGCCACGTAGCGCTTCACAACATAGCTGTTGGCGCCCAGCTCGTAGCACTGCCGGACGTCGTCCGGGCGGTCGGATGACGAGACGACCACCACCGGAATCGAGCGGGTGCGGCTGCACCCCTGCATCCGGCGCAGGACCTCGAGCCCGTCGACGCCCGGCATGCGCAGATCCAGCATCACGACCGCGATGCGGGAGGGCGCTCCGGCGACCGGCAGGCCCGATCCCAGCCCCAGCAGCGTCAGCGCCTCGGGGCCCGAGCGCGCAACTCGCACGTCGGTCCGAAGCCCCGTGCGCTCGATCGCGCGCAGCGCGACGAACAGGTAGTCGTCGTCGTCGTCCACGAGCAGGATGGTGGGCAGGAGGCTCATGTCCCGTTCCGTTCCGGGGGAAGCGTGAAGCAGAAGCGAGCGCCGCTCACACCGTCGCTCTCGGCCCACACCCGTCCTCCGTGCCGGCGGACGATCTTCGCCACGATCGCGAGCCCGAGGCCCGAGCCCTCGGAGTCCCTCGCCGTGCCCAGCCTGCGGAACGGCTCGTACAGCAATCCAGCGAGCTGCGGGTCGAAGCCGCTTCCATTGTCGGTGACGACGTAGGTGTTCTCCGGCCCGGACGCGATACCGGTCACGGAAATGCGGCGGTCCTCACGGCCGCGGGTGTACTTGACGGAATTGCTGAGGAGGTTGCGGAACACGCGGAGCAGCAGCGCCGGGCTTCCGTTCGCGGCCGGAAGCTCCGACACGTGGAACTCGACCTGGTCTGGGTTCTCGCTTCCCACCATCAGCTCGGCGAATGCCTCGCGCGCGAGCGCGCTCATGTCCACATGCTCCCGCTGGTCCCCCTCGCGCTCCACCCACACGAACCGCACGAGCTGATCGAGCAATTGAACCGCTGCCTCCCCGCTCGCCCGGATCCGGCCGAGCAGCCGCACCCCCTCGCCTTCGAGCCGGCCTCCGTAGTCCTGCTCGATGATCGTCGCGTAGTTTAGCATCGCTCCGATCGGAGAGCGCAGGTCATGGGAGATCGAATGCCCGAAGGCCTCCAGCTCGGTCATGGCCTCGTGCAGCCGTTCGGAGGTCGAGCGGATCGTCTCCTCGCGACGCCTTTGCTCGGCCACCAACGCGGAGAGGGTGAGCGTGGTGACCGCGGACACGCCGAGGAACACCGGGAGCATCACGAGCGCCTCGTTCAACAACGTCTTCTCCACCGTTCGCCCCACTCCCACGGTCCACGCCACTGCCAGGGACGCGAGCACCAGAACTGCGGTCGCAGCCGTGCGCGGATCGAATCGGAAGGCGACCCAGATGAGCGGAGGGATGCACAGGAACGTGAGCGGGAATCGGAGTCTCCACGGCAGCGCGTACCCGAAGACCAGCTGCCCGACCGCCACCATGCAGAGCAGCAGGGCGATGGCCTCGAGCGCCTGGGCCCGGGTCCACCGCCGCGTGCTGCCGTCCGTCCAGAGGATGAGGAGCGGCGCCACGACCAGGCAGCCGCCCACATCGCCGAGCCACCACGTCAACCACGCGAGCCCGAGCCCCGCCCGGGGAATGACCCCGCCGAGCGCCAGGCTCGCAACGCCGATGGTCGCGCTCAGCGTGGTGCTCAGTATTCCGGCCAGCAGCGCGAACTTGAAGATGTCCGGCGCGCGCTCGAACGCGCCCATGCCGTTGGCGAAACGCTTCACCAGATACGCGCCGGCCACCGCCTCGAGCGTGTTGCCGGCGGCGACCCCCAGCGAGGTCGCGACCGTCCCGGCGGTGGTCACGTTCACGAGGAAAGCGCCCGCGAGGATGGCGGGCCAGGCGGAGGACCCGAACCACAGAAGGCTCGCGAGGGCGATCCCGGTCGGTACCCATACCGGAGTCGCGCTGGGGTTGACGAGGGCGAGCCTCAGGCACAGCTTGCCGGCAGCGAAATACACTCCCGCGAGCAGGAGCAACAGCGCGGGCCAAGGAAGCGCACGCACGTGCCACAAGGCGGACTGGCCACGGGCCGAAGGGGGTCGTTCCGACCGCACGCAAGCTCTCCGAATCCCAAGTGCGAAATACGAAGGCGTGTATCATACCACGGTCCCACCGGGCGGGCGCCATCGGAAGTGGGGATGTCCTGCCGCCGCTGCGCTCCGGGAGCGGGGCCGCGCTACGGTGCTCCGGCTCGGTGGGGCTCCGCGCGCGGCGTCTGCAGCAGGGCCTCGAGCGCCGTGTCGAGCATCCACGGCTTGAGCGCCCCGACGATCCGGCGGCCATTGAGGAAGAAGGTCGGCGTGACATTCACGCCGACCGAGCGGGCGAGGGCGATCTCGGCCGGTAGCCCGCTCGCCGAGTCGCCCTCCGCCATGCATGCGTCGAAGGCTGCGCGATCGAGGCCGGCCCGGGTCGCGTACGCCGCGAGCTTCTCCGGTCCCACCCTTCCCGGATCGCCGAAGACCGCGTCGTGGAACTCCCAGAATTTCCCCTGGCGCGCCGCGCATCGGGCCCCGCGCGCCAGCGTGCACGCGCCGGGGTGGAGCGTCTTGTCGGCGTGCGGGTTGCATGTCTGCTCCGCCGGGTAGTTCACGTACGTGACGCGCAGCGCGCCGCGGCGGCCAGCCGCCACGACATCGAAGTACTCGTTCGCGCGCTTGCACTGCTCGCACAGGAAGTCGGAGAACACGACGACCGAGATCGGGGCGCTCTCCGATCCGCGCGCAGGCAGGCCCGCGGTGGCGATCGCGGCCGGGGGCTCCGTTCTCAGGAACTCGAGCAGGCCCTCGAGCTCCTTCCTCTGCGCCGCGAGCAGCATCTGCGAGAACGCCAGGCTCAGCACCAGCACCAGCGCGCTCACGCCCGCGCCGAGGGTCGCGAGGTGGAGCTTGAGCGCCTCGCGGTAGTAGGCGGGCTCTGCGGGCCGCCGCAGGCTCGCGAGGCTCGGCAGGAGCGAGCGCGGTCCGCCCGGCAGGCCGCGTGCCTCGCGGGCCGCGCGCAGCGTGAAGATGAAGATCGCCACGTTGAGCCCGTAGGTGGCTGCGCACAGCGGGCAGAACCTCCCCACCCGCGCGAGCATGGCCCACGCGAGCCAGGCGTCGAAGGCGAGCGCCGCCACCGTGAGCCACAGCGTGGCGCGCACGAAGGCCGCGCCGTCCTCGCGACGCAGGAGCGCCGCGCCCGTCGAGAGTGTCGCAGCCAGCACGTAGTACCACATGCCCCACACCGAGACCGGGAGGCCCAGCAGCCGCCCGTAGCGGCTGAAGATCACGCCGTTGCAGCCACCTCCCCCGCCGCACACCTCCCCGAGCGAGACGTCGCCGTTGAGGAGCCCGAAGTGCATCACCGTGAGGAATGTCGAGAGGAGGAGCCCCGCGAGGCAGAGGAGCGGCGTCACCAGCGCCCAGCCCGGCGCGCCCCCCGGAACACGGGGCCCGCGAGGGACCACGGCCGAATCCGTTCGGCTCATATGGCGGGAGGAATACCAGCCAACCGCCGCGAAGGCCACCTCCACGAACGAGAGGAGCGGGGCCCGAGGCCGAAATGATCCGGCGCGCCGGCCCTTCTAAGGACCGGCGCGCCGGCCAAGGTGGAGATCGACTTCAGCGCGCGACCACCAGGAGTCGCTTCATCTGCTGGCGACCGGCGACCAATCGCATCACATAGATCCCGGGACGCACGTGCTTCCCTGCGGCGTCCAGCAGGTCCCAGGGCACGATGTGCTCGCCCGGTGACAGGGCGCCTCGCGCGAGTGTCGCGACGCGACGCCCGCCGATAGCAGGATCCCGGCCGGGATCAGCGAGAGGACGCGCAGGGGCATCGAGGAACCTCGCATCACTGCGAACGCTACGCGTGGCCCGGCTCGATCTTCGACTCCGCCTCGCGGCGCTTGCGCAGGAAGAACTGGCGCAGCGCCCCGCCGCACTCCTCGGCTAGCACCCCGGCCGTGACCTCGACGCGATGGTTGAGCCGCGGCTCGTGGATCACGTCCAGCACCGAGCCGCACGCGCCCGCTTTGGGATCGTGCGCGCCGTAGACCAGGCGCCCGACGCGCGCGAGGATGATCGCGCCCGCGCACATCGCGCACGGCTCGAGCGTCACGAACATCGTGCACTCGTGGAGCCGCCACGAGCCGAGCGCGTTCG
>VBOS01000077.1 GCA_005893185.1 Candidatus Eiseniibacteriota bacterium | reverse complement strand
CGCCAGCTGGGCCACGACCGCCTCCAGCACCCCGTCGGTCGGCTCCGACCCGGGGACGCCGTCTCCGAAATCTGGTGCCAGGGCCACGCAGGCGAGCGCGGCGTTGAGCCGTGACGCCTGGGCGCCGAGCTCTCGGGCGCGCCGCGCCAACCCGCGCAGGTTGTACAGCCCGGTCGCCTGGTCCACCAGTCCCTCCTCGCGCGCGCGGTCCGCCCCGCGCTTGACCCGAGTGAACGTCTCCAGCTTCAACAGCAGATGCTCGGCGTCGAGCGGTTGGCCGAGGTATTCCCAGGCCCCCGCGCGCAGCGCGTCGAGGCGCTGCTGGCGGGTGGGGCAGCGTCGCGTCGAGGATGATCGCGTCGGGCTGCGCGCGACGGGCCCGCTCCAGCGTCTGGGCGGCGGTGTACGCCTTGACGACGGTGTAGCCGTTGGGCCCGAGGATCGATTCGAGCGAACGGCTCGACGACTCCTGGTGGCTCGCGATCAGTACGGTCGGGCGGCGGGCGGCGCCGGGGTTGTCGAGCATGGCCGGTTCGTCCGCATTACTCATGCGCCCGCGCCCCGGTGTCGCAAGCCGTTCCCCTGGAAGACAATACCTGGCGCTGCGCGGGGTCCTGACCGGTGCCTGACGCTGCGGTGCGACGACAGGAAGTCGTTTGTTGACACGATCGTGCAACGTGGCCGTACCGAGAGTGTCGCTGTCGCGACAAGCCGGAAGGGCGTAAGTGGTGATGCCGCTTGCGCGTTGCCCGCCGGGGCGGACTCGGTGTGCCGCGCGGCCGACGGGCCTCAAACTTGTAATGCGAGGCAGACCGGAGGCTGCCCCGCCTCACGTCACGTGTGGCTACGAGTCTGGAGAAACAACCTTATGCTGTGCCGCCGGTGCGAACGTCGCGCCTGGAGCGCCCGGATGCTGCGTTTCTGGAGCTCGCCGCAAAGCGTGTGGTCAGCGTCCCGCTTGAGCGATCTGATCTGCACCCGCTGCGGCGCCGTGCTCCCCACGGAGCTCGTGACCGAGCGGCTGCTGGGCAAGCTCACCCAGATGGGCCGGTTCGGGCTCTCCGCGGCGGGGCGACCGCTGCTCGAGCCCGATCGGCCAGACCGCTGATGTGCGGCATCGTGGGGTACACCGGCCGGCGCGACGCGGCGCCCAGGCTGCTGGAAGGACTGAAGCGGCTCGAGTACCGCGGCTACGACTCGGCTGGGCTGGCGGTGGCGAACGGCGGCGGCGTGGTGGTCACGAAGCTCGCCGCGCGCGTGGCCGCGCTGGCGGACCAGCTCGGCCGCGCGCCGCTGCACGGCGCTACGGGTATCGCGCACACGCGCTGGGCCACCCACGGCGCCCCCACCCAGCGCAACGCCCACCCCCACGTCGATTGCCGTGGTGAGATCGCGCTGGTGCACAACGGCATCATCGAGAACGCGGACGTGCTGCGGGCCGCGCTGCAGCGCGCCGGGCACCGCTTCGCGAGCGAGACCGACACCGAGACCCTCGCGCACCTGATCGAGGACGCGGCGGGCCCGACTCTCGAGGCGCGGGTCATCGCGGCGCTCGCCCACGTGGACGGCACCTACGGCCTGGCCGTCGTGTCGGCGGCTGAACCGGGGAAGATCGTGGTAGCGCGCCAGGGTTCGCCGGTGCTGCTGGGCATCGGCGAGGACGAGCTGTTCGTCGCGTCGGACGCGTCCGCCGTGCTCGAGCACACCCGCTCCGTCGTATACCTGAACGATGGAGACATCGCCGTCCTCATGCCCGACGGATACCACGTGCTCGACCGCGAGTCGCACGTGCAGCTGCGCGAGGTGGACGCCATCGCCTGGGAGCTGGGCGCGATCGAGCTGGGCGGCTACCCCCATTTCATGCTCAAAGAGATCATGGAGCAGCCCGAGACGGTGCGGGCCACGGTGCGCGGGCGGCTACTGTTCGATCAGGGGACGGCCCGGCTGAATGGCCTCAACCTGCCCCCCGACGCGTGCGCCGACATCCAGCGGATCCAGATCGTGGCGTGTGGCACGTCGTGGCACTCAGGCCTAGTGGGGCGACACGTGATCGAGGACCTGACCGGGCTCCCGGTCCAGGTCGAGTACGCCTCGGAGTACCGCTACCGGCGCCAGGTGGCCTTGCCCGGGACCCTGACGATCGCCATCTCGCAGTCGGGCGAGACCGCCGACACGCTCGAGGCGATGCGGGCGGCTCGGGCCGCGGGCTCGCGGGTGCTGGGCCTCGTCAACGTGGTGGGGAGCACGATCGCCCGCGAGTCGGAGGGAGGGATCTACCTGCACGCGGGCCCAGAGATCGGCGTGGCTTCCACCAAAGCGTTTACCTCCCAGATCGTGGCCTTGGTGCTGCTCGGCCTCTATCTGGGGCGGCAACGCGGGCTCGAGCAGGAGCAGGGACAGGAGGTCGTGTGCCGGCTGGCCCAGCTGCCGCAGCTCGTGGCGCGCACGCTGGAGCTGGACGCGCAAGTGCAGGCGATCGCGCAGCGCTTCTCGGCCAGGTCCAACTTTTTGTATCTCGGGCGCGGCGTGAATTTCCCGGTGGCGCTCGAGGGCGCGCTCAAGCTGAAGGAGATCTCGTATATCCACGCAGAGGGTTATCCCGCCGCCGAAATGAAGCACGGCCCCATCGCGCTGATCGACGAGAACATGCCGGTGGTGTTCGTCGCGCCGCGGGACGAGGTGTACCAGAAGGTCGTGTCGAACATGCAGGAGGTGAAGGCGCGCGGGGGGCGCATCATCGCGATCACGACCGAGGGGAACGACGATCTGAGCGCCCTGGCCGATCATCAGCTGCGCGTGCCGGCGACGGCGCCGCTGTTGTCGCCCATTCTGACGACGATCCCGCTGCAACTGCTCGCCTATCACATCGCTGTGCTGCGGGGCTGCGATGTGGATCGGCCGCGCAACCTCGCTAAGAGCGTCACGGTCGAATAGTGGTGTCGACCCGCAACATCCTGTCGAACTGGGGCGCCTTCGCCTTCGCGGCGGCTGTCAACTTTGTCCTCACCCCCTTCGTGATCCGGAGCCTCGGCAACACCTCGTACGGGGTCTGGGTCCTTCTCGTCGCGCTGGTGGGCTACCTGGGCTATCTCGATCTCGGCGTGCGGGGCGCGGTGACGCGGTTTGTGGCGCGCCACCATGGCGCGGCAGATCACGCGTCGGCCAGTCGGGTAGCGTCCACCGCGCTCACGACGTTCGCGCTCGCGGGAGCGCTGGCCATCCTCCTCTCAGGCGTACTGGCGGTGACGGTCGGACACGCGGCCCGCGTGCCGATCGAGCTGCGGGGCGAGGCGCGCATCGTGCTGCTGTTGGGGGGCCTCAACATCGCCGGCTCGCTGCTGTGCGGTGTGTTCGGGGGGATCGTCATCGGGATGCAGCGGTTCGATTACGCGAACGGGGTGGAGATCGGCGCGCAGGCCCTCCGGGCCCTGCTGATCGTCGCGGCGCTGAAGGCAGGCTATGGTCTCGTGGCCCTCGCCACTATCCAGCTCGGGATCGCGGGCCTGCGCGGCGTGACGGACTTCCTGGTGAGCCGCCGGCTGTACCCCGAGCTCAAGCTGCGGTTGGGTGAATGGGATCGGGCGACGCTCAAGCTCATCTTCGGGTTCGGGGTCGCCGCCACGCTGCTCCAGGTTCTCGGCGGCATGGCGCTGTACGGCGACTCGCTGGTCATCGGCGCATTCCTGCCTCTGGGTTTGATCACCTTCTTCGCGATCGCCTCGGGCTTGACCGAGTACGCGCGGGCCCTGGTCGGGGGCGTGTCGCAGACGGTGAGTCCGCTCGCCAGTGCGCTCGACGGAAGGGGGCAGGAGCATCGCGTGCAGGAGGCGCTCGTGTCGGGAGCCCGGCTGGCCATGCTCGTCGTCACGCCGGTTGCGATCACGTTTCTGCTCCGCGGCCCCGCGTTCATCGCGCTCTGGATGGGGACCGACTATCGCGAGCTGTCGGGCGCCGTGCTGCGGATCCTGACCGTAGCGCTGTGGGCGGTGTCTGGGTACCAGGTCGTCACCGCGACCGTGATGGGGATCGGCCGGCACCAGGGCCTCGTCCCGGCGTTTCTGGCGGAGGTCGTCTGCAACGTGGCGCTCAGTGTCTGGTGGGTGCGCCCGTACGGGATCGTGGGAGTGGCCTGGGGCACGACGGTGCCGCGGCTGGCGTTCTCGCTGCTGTTCGCGCCGTGGTACGCCCGCCGCGCCCTCGCGATCCCGATGCAGCGGCTGTGGCTGAGTGTGTGGGTTCGGCCCACGCTCGCCATGGTGCCGTTCGCGCTTGCCACCTACACGATCGAACGGTTCTGGCCTGCCGACAATCTGCCGCTCTATTTCACCCAGGTCGTGATGGTGTTGCCGCTGGCGCTGGTGGCGGCCTGGTTTACCTGCTTCTCGGTCCCCGAGCGCCGTGCGGTCGCCGTCCGGCTGAAGTTGTTTGCGCGGCCGGTTGGCGAGCGCCTGTGAGGTCGCGGTGGAGAGTGTCGCCGTGACGGCGCTCGATCTCGAGCTCGCACAGCGCGAGCGCGAAGGATCACCGGTGCGGGTGGGACTGGTGGGTGCGGGGGCGATGGGACAGGTGATCGCCCTCCAGCTGAGCGGCGGCGTGTGTGGAATGCGCCTTGCCGCGGTGGCGAGCCGCGCACCGGCGCGCGCCGAGCAGGTCTTGCAGGCGGCAGGCGTGAGGGCGGCCGTCACCGGCGATGTCGGCCGGTTGTGTGGCGCGCCTGAGATCGACGTCCTCATCGAGGCGAGTGGCGACGTGGAGTACGGGGCGCAGGTCGCCACCCAGGCGATCGCGGGGCGGAAGCACCTGGTGCTCGTGAACGTGGAGCTCGATGCAACCGTGGGGCCTCTCCTGAAGGCTCGGGCCGACCGCGCCGGCGTCGTGATCACGGGCATTGATGGGGACGAGCCCGGCGTGGCGATGAACCTCGTCCGGCTGGTGCAGACCCTGGGACTCCGTCCCGTCGGCGCCGGCAATGTGAAGGGGTTCCTCGATCGGTTCCGCACGCCGGCGACGCAGCAGCGCTTCGCCGAGCAGTGGGGGGTACGCCCGTGGCTCGCGACCGCCGCGGCCGACGGCACCAAGCTGTCGCTGGAAGCCGCAGTGCTGGGGAACGCCACGGGGTTCAAGGTCGGCCAGCGCGGCATGTATGGGCCTCAAGGCGCCCAAGTACGCGATGCCGTCGAGCGGCTCCCCTTGGATCAGCTGCTCAACGGCGGGTTGGTGGACTACGTCCTCGGCGCCGCGCCGCCCGCCGGAGCGTTCGTGCTGGCGTACGAGGAGCATCCGCTCAAGCGCCGGTGGCTGAGCTACCTGAAGCTGGGGGAGGGACCGGTCTACGTGTTACAGACGCCATATCATCTGCCTCACCTGCAGGTGGCTCTCACCGTGGCGCGAGCCGTGCTCGACAAGGACGCCACGGTGGCGCCGCGGGGCGCGCCGGTATGCGACGTGCTGACGGTGGCGAAACAGGACCTCGACGCCGGCACAGTGCTCGACGGCATCGGGGGCTTCGGGTGTTACGGCGTGATCGACAATGCCGAGGTGGTGCGGGGTGAGCGGCTGTTGCCCATCGGCGTAGCACGGGGGTGCCGCCTCAGGCGCGCGGCGCGCCGGGACGAGCCGATCGGCTACGACGACGTGGACCTCCCAGACGGCCGGTTGGTGGATCGCCTTCGGGCAGAACAGGCTGCCGAATTCGCGATGCGCGTGCCCGCACCGGCGGGAAGTAGCACGAATAGCCGACGACAGGAATGGACCGTATGAGCTGGCACAGCCCAGATGCCCAGGAGTACGTCCCGACCGTGCGCGAGCAGGAACGTTACTGGGACGAACGTTGGGACCTGAGACCGGAGCCAAACACGTGGCAGCTGCGGCGAGCGGACAAGATCATCGAATTGCTCGGCACCGTTTCGCTCCATCAGCCGCGGATTCTCGATCTTGGATGCGCCACCGGCTGGTTCACCGAGCGTCTCGCACGGCTGGGGGAGGCCACGGGGATCGATCTCTCTGCGGAGGCGATCGCGCGGGCGCGCACCCGTTATCGTGGGGTCCGCTTCGAGGCGGGCAACATCTTCGAGATGGCGTTGCCGGCGGCGCATTATGACGTCGTGGTCGCCCAAGAGGTCGTGGCTCACGTACCGGATCAGGCGGGCTTCGTGAACATCATCGCAGGGACGTTAAAGCCAGGTGGCTACCTCGTGATCTCCGCCGCGAACAAGGTCGTGATGGACCGCGTGGACTTCGGCCCCGACCCCCGCGAGCACATCAAGCGCTGGCTGACCTTGGGAGATCTGAAGCGCCTCGTGAGGCCACGGTTCACCGTCTTGCGCGGGACGTCGGTCATTCCCCTGGGGGACCGCGGGTTTCTCCGGATCGTGAACTCGCACCGCCTGAGCGGGTTGTTCCGCTGGCTCATTTCCCCCGAGCGGCTCGACGCGTGGAGGGAGCGGGCCGGCTGGGGATACAGCGTGATCGTGCTCGCCCAGAAGCGCGCATGAGCGGCGGCGTGCGCGCTCCCCGGATCGCCATCTTGGCGCACGTCGGGAACGGGAACTTGGGCGATGAGGCTATCGTCGCGGCCGTCCGGCAAAACCTGCAGCGGCTCTGCCCCACAGCCGAGCTCTATGGAATCACTGCGCGACCGGCCGACACGCGGCTGCGCCACGGGATCCCGGCCTATCCCGTTCGCCCAGGGAGAGTTCAGGACGGGATGGCACGTGCCCACGACGAAATCTCGGAGCCCGCATGCGGCGGTGCCCGGACCCCGCTCGTCCGAGCGTTGCGCCGGGTCGTTCGGCGAATCCCCGGCGCGGTCGCGCTGGTGCGCGTGGTGCGCGGGGTCCAGAGGCTCGCGGTGGCCGCT
>VBOS01000076.1 GCA_005893185.1 Candidatus Eiseniibacteriota bacterium | reverse complement strand
AGATTCTGCTCGGTGCGCCGCCACGTGTACTCACCGCGAAACGAGATCATCACGTCGCTCGGCATGGCGAAGCGCGTTCGCACCGCCGCGCGCCAGTCCTGTCCCTTGCCGATCGTGTTCCCGGTCGTGTCGCGCATCTTGCCCGTGCCGTCGGGCTTGAGCCCCGGGTTGTCGCTCAACCCCACGAGGTAGAGGAATTCACTGGTTCCCAGCAGGCGCGAGTAGCTGCTCGACTGGTTGTAGCTGGCTTCCGCGGAGATGGCGCCGAGCCGGTAAAGCAGGCCCCGCACCGGGTCGCGCGTGGAGTGCCGCGCCGCCCGGCCGGTGTCAGCCGGGGCCCCTCGCTGGGCGTGCGGCTGCAGGCGGTCGAACGGCAGCAGCCAGCTCGCGGTCAGGCTCTGGCCGTTCGCGAGGGCGCGGATGCTGAGGTCCTGCGAGAGCTCGGGGCGATTGTCCTGGGCGTAACTTCCCGACCAGCCGAAAGTCGGACTGAGCCACGCGCCGCGGTTCGGCGAATAGTGGGCATCCATGTTCTGGCGCCAGCTGACCACTCGGCCGAGATTGATGAAGCCGACCTGCTCCCGCTGTCCCTCGGGCAGAGTGAGATTGCGGATCGCCTCGAAGTGGTGATGGAAGGACTCGAACGGCCGCGTGTCGGCGCCGAAGTTGATGGATGCCGTCCGCCCGGTCAAGTCGTTCCTCAACACCAGCCCGCTGGCGTCGCGAAGCCGGTCGTAGGCGAGCTGCTCCGACGTCGCGACGGCGTAGTTCCAATAGAAGCGCTCCGGCAGCGGATAGAATCTCGCCTTCGTGAGCGGCATCCTGAGCGCGATGAAATTGCGCGGCGTGATCCCGTAGCTCACGTTCGCGGCTTGCCCCCGGACCGAGACCACCGAGGTGGGGCTCGTGGCGTCGCTTTGGTTGCGACTGTAGTTGGCCGTGATGCCGCCCAACGTGTAACGAAGGAGCGCGTTCGAGCGCTGGCTCCACATGCGCGAGTAGCTCGTTGTGAAACTGCGCATCTCGCTGCGGGTCTCGCTCGCGGCTTCGAGCGCGCCCGTGCGGATCACGTCGTCGCCGGCTGTGAACCGCGGCTTGGACGAGTTGCGCGCGTAGTTGATCCCGACCGGCAGCAGGATCCCCGTACCCTCGAAGAAGCGGTGCAGGTCCACGTTGGTTCCCGCCGTGATCTGGCTCTGGGAGTTGCCGCTGCCGCGGCTCTCCCCCACGCTCTGGAAGTTCGCGTCGCGACCGTTCCACGAGAAGTTGTAGTTCGCCAGGTTGGATAGCCGCCCGCCCACTTGCAGGCGCTCCGCGTAGCCGGCGTCCTTGGCGATGTCGGTCCCGCGCAGCTCGTCGAGCAGGAGCTTTCCGCTGTGGATCGTGGTGCCGCCTGCGTCCTGCTCGTTGATGATGCCGAACGAGACCCGGCGCAGGCGCGTTAAGGAAGGGCGGCCGCTGACCGTGAGCACGTCGTCTCCGTGCGGGCCCGGGACCTGGTACAGGATCGGGTCATTGACCGGGAAGTTCGGCGCCAGCTTGAGGTTCGAGAGGGCCGTCAGCTCGAGCTTCACCTCGCTCCAGTCGATGAGCCCCGCCCGCTCCGGGACTCTCGCTTTGTATTCGTAGTAGTTCCTCCCCAGCTCGTCCGACGCGAAGCGCACGAAGTAGTAGAGGGGCGTGGTTCCCGGCGTGAAGTCCGTGATCTTGAGCCTTCTCACGAACCAGTCGAGCTTCCCGTAGCGGCTGTAGTCCTCGTCGATCGAAAAGGTCTTGAAGACCTCGAGGGTGTCTCCGGGGAGCAGGTTCTCGAACTCGACGGCCAGCGCCTGCTCGCGTCGTGCGACCGCCTGCCCTCCGGCGCGGTCGCTGCCCGGATCGAAGGGAGCCCGGTACTCGTCTGCGTTGTCCACCGTGTTCAGCGCATTCAACGTGAGCGTCGTCCCCGCCGTCTTCTCGGAGTCCGTGAGGGCGGTGGCGAGCCACCGGCTGCCGACGATCTCGAGGCCGCCCAGCATCAGGAGCGGGCGCTTGGGCGCGTCCGTCTCGAGCACGCCTTCCAGCCACACCCTCACCTGGCGCGCGACGGAGATGTCCGCCGCTCCGAACTGGGTACGCAAGCTGTCGGCGATCGGAATCCGGTAGCGCCGCCAGCCGTTCCCAACGCTCGCGCCCGGGAAGTCGCGCCTCACGTCGGTCACCAGGTAGTTCCTGCACGTGTCGCAGAGCCCGATCGTGTAGTCGAAGTTTCTCTCGTCGACATCAAGAATGGTGCTGAGGTTCAGGTCCTCGGTGTCCGGGTTGGGGTTCAACGTTTGGTTGCCCTCGGTGCCGTTCGAGCCTCTGAAGTCGTCCGGATTGATGTCGTCGTGAGGGATGTTGTCGCTCACCAGATGGTAATCGTCCCCCTCGGGATCCTGGGCGTTGGCGGTGGTGAGATCGCGGATCGGGATGCCCGCCGCGATCTCCTCGGCGTCCGTGAGCTGGTCGTAGCCGGTGTCCTCGGTCCGCGCCCCGGTCACATCGAGCTGTCCGTCGGGTCCCGTGCCCCCTTCGGGGGTGCGGTCCTCGGTATCGAGCTTGCCGTTGGGCGGAACGTCGGGCGAGCGCATCTGGTCCTCGCTCACCCAGCCGAGGTCGATGTGCAGCTTCATGAAGCGGTTCGCGCTGTTCGCGCGCTCGGTCGAGTCCCGGAAGTCGTTCACCCAGACCTCGATGAACTGCGACCGCGAAAGATCGAGTCCCTGCCGGTCGAGCGGGTAGGTGAGGCCCGCCCACAGCGTGTCGGCGGGGTCCGCGTTCCTCGGCCGCCGCGGAAGTGAGAGCGCGAGCGCGGTGTGGGTGGTCTGCGCGCCTTCCGCGTTGGTCAGGTTGGGCTTGAGGTCGCCCTCCTTCACGGCGGAAATGGGAGTGAACCAGTCGATCTCGGCGTTGCGCTGCCCCGCCTGGCCCGCTCGGACCGTGTCGGCGAGGATCGACCGCTCGTTCGTCGCCGAGTTCCCAACCCCGTCCTTGCGGCGGGGCGGGCTGGTCCGCAACCAGCGCTCCGCGCTCATCGAGAGCGCGACCTCATCGCGCACGCCGTCCATGTCGTCGATGTAGATCACGTTCTTCGTGTTGGGGTTGGGAAACGAAGCGCCCACCTCGGCCTGCACGTTGAAATCGGAGGGTGCGGTCGTTCGGATTCCGGGCAGCCGGTCGACCATGCGCGTGATCCAGTCGGGGTGGAAGCCCCAAGCGGTGTTGAGATCGCCGATCACCGAGCGCGACGGCTCCTCCCCGATCCGCGGACGGATGTCCTGCGCCCCCTGGCTCTCGTACATGAAAGCGCCGCCGAAGCTCTTGTCCGTGCCCTCCAGGCGGAATGCGCTCCCGATCAATGTGCGGCCGGCCTGCTGGAAGAGCGGCGCGTAGGAGTAGTCGATGTTGAGCTGGTCGGCGGGGCCCGGCTGG
>VBOS01000075.1 GCA_005893185.1 Candidatus Eiseniibacteriota bacterium | reverse complement strand
CGAGTGCTCGGGCATAGCGATACTGCAGAGCACGAGCCATGCCGGTCGTGAATTTGCGGCCGGAGGCCGGACTCGTGAGCGGGCTCTACGTAGCCGCGGGCTCGCTCAGCTCGCGGACCAGCAGCTCGCGCACCGTCTGTGCCACGGCCTGGCTACCGCTCTTCTTCATCACCTGGCCGACGAGGAATCCGAGCGTGGCGGTCTTGCCGTTCCGGTACTGCTCCACCGGGCCTTGGTTCTCGGCGATCACGGCGCGCACGAGCGGCAGCAGCACGTCGTCTCCAGAGACCGCCTGGCCACCGCTCGTGAAGCGCGTGAACGGATCCGCGCCTTGGTCGAGCACTTCTTCGAGCAGGCTCTTGGCAGCTGTGGCCGTCACCTGTCCGCTCTCGATGCGCGTGAGCAGCGTCGCGAAGGGCGCGAGCGGCACCCGCTCGCGAAACCCCCCGACGTCGATGCCGAGACGGTTGATGTGCGCGATCACCACGTTCGCGACCCAGTTGGCGGCGGTGCGCGGCTGGACCCCGGCGCGCGCAAGATCCTCCATGAGCCGGACGTACTCGCGGTCCGTGCCCACGATGGACGCCACTTCACCCGAGAGCGCGAACTCCGTCTCGAGCCGGCGCTCGGCCTCCCACGGCAGCTCGGGGAGCGACTCGCGCGCCTGCGCGATCCACACGGCGCTCACGCGCAGCAGCGGGAGGTCGGGCTCGGGGAAGTAGCGGTAGTCGTGCGCGTACTCCTTGGATCGCATCACTGCGAGCTTGTCGTGATCGGCGTCGTAGAGCAGCGTGGCCTGCTCGATCGTCTCCCCCGCCTCGAGCGCCCGCTTCTGGCGCGCGATCTCGGCGGCGAGCCCCTTCTCGACGCCGCGGATCGAGTTGAGGTTCTTGAGCTCGGTCTTGGTGCCGAGCTGCGTCGTGCCCGCGGGCCGGATGCTCACGTTGGCGTCGCAGCGCATGTGTCCCTTCTCCATGTCGCCGTCCGAGATCGCGAGCCAGCGCACCAGGCGCCTCAAACCGGTGAGGAAGGCTGAGCATTCCGCGGTCTCGCGGAACACCGGCTGCGTCACCAGCTCGAGCAACGGGACGCCCGCGCGGTTGAAGTCCACGCGTGACACCGGGCGGTCGCCGAATCGCTCGGGATGGAACGACTTCCCTGTGTCCTCCTCGACGTGGATGCGGATCAGCTCGAAGCTGCGCTGGCGCCCGCCGCTCCCCACCGGGAGCGCGCCGCCCTCGCACAGCGGCCGGTCGTACTGTGTGATCTCGCCGCGATCGATCCCGAGTCGCAGCGCGGAATCGATCGCGGCGCGGTTGGCGCGCGGCAGCGCGCCGGGGAGCCCGAGGCACACCGGGCACACGTTGGTGTTGGCCTCCGCGCCGAACGCGGCGGGGCAATCGCAGAACATCTTGCTCCGCGTGTTGAGCTGGATGTGGCACTCGAGGCCGATCACCGCTTCGTAGGCCATGCGAACTCCGATTCGTGGCGGCGGTCGAACCGCGACGTCTCCCCTTTCATCTCGATCGCGCGCCCGGCGGCGAGCAGCGTGGGCTCGCCCTCCTCGGGCCCGAGGAGCTGCACAGCCCGCGGCAGCCCCGACGCCGAAAGCCCGACCGGCACGCTCAAGCCCGGGATGCCGGCGAGGTTCGCGCCGATCGTGAAGATGTCGCTCAGGTACATCGCAAGCGGGTCCTCGGTCTTCTCGCCGATCCGGAATGGCAACGTGGGCGAAGCCGGCAGCAGCATGAAGTCGCAGCGCGCAAATGCGTCCTGGTACTCGCGGCGGATGCGGCTGCGCGCGCGCTGCGCCGTCAAATAGTACGCGTCGTAGTAGCCGGCGGAGAGCGCGTAGGTGCCGAGCAGGATGCGGCGCTGCACCTCGGGCCCGAAGCCCGCGCTGCGGGTGCGCGTGTAGAGCGCGTGCAGGTCGGCGCTGTCCTCGTGCCGGAATCCGTAACGCACCCCGTCGAAGCGCGCGAGGTTGGAGCTGGCCTCAGCGGTCGCGACCAGATAGTACGTTGCGACCCCGTACTCGCCGGGCAGGAAGTCGAAGCGCACGCGCCTGGCGCCCGCGCGCTCCAGCCACTCCGCCGCGCTCTCGAGCCCTGCGATGACCTCCGGCTCGACGCCTTCCTTCCACAGGTTCTCCGGCCAGCCGAACGAGAGACCGCCTACGCCCCGCTCCCAGCCCGAGACGTCGGGGGCTTCGCCTTCGCGTGTCGTCGCGTCGTAGGGATCGGGCCCGGCGAGCACCGAATAGGCGAGCGCCACGTCGCCGGCATGGCGGGCGAAGATCCCGATCTGGTCGAGCGACGAGCCGAAGGCGACGAGCCCGTAGCGCGAGATGCGCCCGTAGGTGGGCTTGAGGCCGAACACGCCACAAAACGCTGCCGGCTGGCGCACCGAGCCGCCTGTGTCCGAGCCCAGCGCGATCGGGCACAGCCCGTAGGCGACAGCCGCCGCGGGCCCGCCGCTCGATCCGCCCGGCACGCGCGCGAGATCGTAAGGATTGCGCGTCGGGCCGTAGGCGCTGTACTCGGTCGAAGAGCCCATCGCGAACTCGTCCATGTTGCCCTTGCCGATCACGACGGCGCCTTCGGCACGCAGCCTGCGCACGGCGGTCGCATCGTACGGCGGCCGGTAGCCGGACAGGATCCGCGAGCCGCACGTGGTGGGAAACTCCGTGGTGCAGATGTTGTCCTTGAGAAGGATCGGGACGCCGGCCAGCGCTCCGTCCTTGGTGCCCCGTGCGTTCGCGGCGCGCGCTTCCGCATCGGTGTGCGCAATTGCGTGAACTTCGCGCTCCCACGCGCGCGCCGGCCCTTCGAAGCCCGACTCCGCCGCCCGTGCGGCCGGGGTTCCTCCGCGCACACGGGCGGCGAGATCCGCCGCCGAGAGGCGCCAGAGCTCGGTCGAGCTCACGGGTTCAGGTTCTCCACCACGGGAGGAACGCGAAAGAAGCCGTCCTCGCGCTCGGGCGCGGCTGCCAGCGCCGTCTCACGCGCCAGCCGCCTGCCGTTCACAACGTCCTCGCGCAGCGGGGCGTCGGCGGGCGCGAACTGCGACGGCTCAAGCCCCTCGAGGTCGAGGCGGTTCAGCGTGGCCGCGAAGTCGAGCACCTTCGACAGCTCGCCGGCCAGGCGGTCGAGCTTCGCCTCCGGGATCTCGAGGCGCGCCAGCTCGGCGATGCGTCTCACCTCCTCACGGCTGATCGGCATCGTCCCCCCCGTTCAGGAATCGCCCCAGGATCTTCTTGACGCCGGCGGCGAAGCGCACGGTGAAGCGCGCTTCGCCGCCCTCGCCTTCGGCGTCCACCACCACGCCGCGGCCGAAGCTCTCGTGGTACACGGTGCGGCCGAGCGCGCGGTGACGGGCGGCGGGACGATCGAGGGCGGCGGCGCTTCCGCGCGCGCGGCCCCCGTGCGGCCGCGAGGAACCCCTTCCGTCCCCCGCGAGCCCCCGCTCGACGGCTGCGTGGCCCGGGGTCACATCTCGCTCCAGCACATCGTCCGGGATCTCACCCACGAAGCGCGAGACCTGCCCGCCGCGCAGCCCGTCGAAGCGCCGCCGATAGGCGGCGGCTGTGAGCAGCACCTCGTCGGCCGCGCGTGTGAGCGCGACGTAGAAGAGCCGCCGCTCCTCCTCGAGCCCGGCCTCGTCCGTGCTCGAAGCCCCGTGCGGGAAGAGTCCCTCCTCGAGGCCCGCCACGATCACAACCGGGAACTCGAGCCCCTTGGCGTTGTGGGCGGTGAGGAGCAGCACGCGATCGGCGCCCTCCTCGAGCCGGTCCACGTCGGTGACGAGCGCCGCCTCGGAGAGGAAATCCACGAGCGTCCCGCCGCGGGTCGCCGCGAAGGCCGCGGCGGCGGCCACCAGCTCCTCGACGTTCGCGCGTCGCTCATCGGCCTGCTCCTCGCCGGCCAGGGCTCCCAGATATTCCGTGCGATCGAGCAGCCGCCGGAGCATCCAGTCGGGCCCAGCTTCGTGTCCGCCCGAGCGCAGGGCGTCGGTCAGCTCGTCCAGCACCGAGAACAGCTCGCCGGCGCCGCGCCCCGCCGCCTTCGCCAGCTCGCCCGCGGCCAGCACGTGGCGCAGCGCAGCGAGCGGCGCGAGGCCGAGCTTCGCCATGCAGGCCTCGACGCGGGCGCGAACCGCGTCCCCCAAGCCCCGGCGCGGCGTGTTCCACACGCGCCAGAACGAGACGGCATCGGCCGGATTCGCCACCAGGCGCAGGTAGGCGATCAGGTCCTTCACCTCACGGCGCTGGTAGAACGCGACGCCGCCCACGATCTGGTAGGGAACGAGGCCCATGCGCAGCTCGGTCTCCAGCGCGCGCGACTGGGCGTTCGTGCGGTAGAGCACGGCGCACTCGTCGAGCCTTCGCCCCGAGCGCACGCGCTCGGTCAGGATCTGGCGAATGCGCCGCGCCTCCTCGGCCTCGTCGGCGGCCAGCACGAAGCGGAGCGGGCGACCGTCCTCGCGCTCGCACCACAGGCGCTTCTCCTGGCGTCGGCGGTTGTGCGCAACGACCGCGTTCGCGGCCTTCAGGATGTTGCCGGTCGACCGGTAGTTCTGCTCGAGACGCACCACGGTGGCACCGGGAAACGCTTGGTCGAACTCGAGCACGTTCGAGCGGTCGGCGCCTCGCCAGCCGTAGATCGACTGATCGTCGTCGCCCACCGCGAACAGGTTCCGGTGCACGCGCGCCAGCGATTCCACCAGCCGGAACTGGGCATGGTTCGTGTCCTGGTACTCGTCCACCAGCACGTGCTCGAAGCGCCGGCCGTAGCGCTCGCCGACCGCCGGATGCTCGCGGAAGAGCCGCACGCACTCGGCGATGAGATCGTCGAAGTCGAGCGCGCCCCCGGCCCGAAGTGCCGCCTGGTAGTGGGCGTAGATCTCGGCCATGCGCTTCTCCGCCGGGCTGATCGCCAGACGCGCCATCTCGTCGGGCGTGACCAGCGCGTTCTTGGCGTCCGAGATCCGCCGGCGCGCGGCGGACAACACACCCGGCTCGGCTGCGCCCTGGGTCCGCACGAGCACATCCGCGAGCACATCTTCCTGGTCCTCGCGGTCGTAGATGGCGAAGCCCGCCGCGATCCCGAGTGCTGCTCCCTCGCGCCGCAGGATGCGCACAGCCGTGCCGTGAAAGGTGCCGACCCAGAGCGCGGCCGTCGCACTTCCTGCCACGCGCTCGATCCGCTCCCGCATCTCGCGGGCCGCGCGGTTCGTGAAGGTGAAGGCCAGGATGTTCTCGGCGGCCACTCCGCGCCCGAGCAGGCGCGCGATGCGCGCCGTGAGCACGCGGGTCTTGCCGCTGCCCGCGCCCGCCACCACCAGCAGCGGTCCGGAGTCGTGCTCGACCGCGGCACGCTGAGCTTCGTTGAGAGAGAGCGAGGTTTCCAGGGCGGAGTCCATGGTGGGAGATCGAGGGCCGACCCAACCGCAATCTAGCCGATCGTCCGCGGAGCTTCCACCGGGAGGCGTTCCGGCCTGCGCGCGCGGTCGCTGGTTGCGTCAGCGGCGCGGTTCGGTCGCGGGTGCCGGATGTTGCGATCGCGCGGCGCGCCGGTCGCGGCGTGCGAGGGGTCGGCGCCACGCCGAGGAGATGCGCGCCACCGCAGAGCCCAACCGTCGAGCGGCCGTCCGGAGGCGCTTGGCTGGCGAGGGAACCCGAATCCCCATGGTGGGTACAGGCTACCCTGCCGCGCGCTTGCCCTCCAGCGAAGTCGCCTCGGGCGCTCCGCTCAGAACTCGGGGCCGATGCTGAAGTACCAGTGCGGGCTGCTCTGGTTGCGCAGGTCCGAGTTCCACGCGACGTCGAGCTTGAAGATCATGTAGAAGATCGAGCTGCGAATGCCGCAGCCGAATCCGAGCCGCGGGCTCTCCAGGCGGGGCTGCCCGGCCGTGACCTGCACGCCGCGCAGCGGGTCTCCCGGGTTCCACACCAGCCCCGCGTCCACGAACCCCACGCCGCGCAGGTTGAAGTTGCCGACCGGCACCGGCCCCACCAATCCGAGCTGGTGGATGAACGGGAAACGGAACTCGTTGTTCAGGATCACGACTCGCGAGCCCACGAGGCTGAAGTCGGGGTACCCGCGCAGCGTCGCGAAGCCGCCGACCCGGAAGACCTGGGAATGCGGGCCGCCGCTCGCCCCGGCCAGGATCCGCGTGGCGAACGAGTAGCCGTGGGTCAGGTCGATGTACCTGCGGGAGTCCAGCGTCGCCGTCTGGTAGTTGACGCCGTTCGCGAACCACGCGAACGAAGGCGCGTAGGTGATCGTGTAGCGATGGCCGTTCACCGGACCGTAATAGCCGAACAGCGAGTTGTCGCCGACCAGCGACACGGAGGGCGAGCTCACCGAGCGGTACTCGGTGCCGGCCGGGAAATACGTCCCGAACTCGTCGCGGTCGTAGAATGTGCGCTCCACGAAGGACTGGAGGAAGCCGAACTCCACCCGCTGGAAGCGATGGAACGGATACGACATGGAGAGCAGCGCCCCGTAGTTCCGCTCCGAGAAATCGCGAGGCCGGCCCAGCGGCTCGCCCAGCGACGTCACGCTCGAATTCAGATAGTTCTTGGAATGGAAGATGCCGACGCCGAAGTCCCAGCGCCGGGGAAGGTAGTTGTAGAGCACGAGCGCGTTCAGGTCGTCGAGCGACGTGCTGAAGACGTCGGCCGCGATGTACAGGCTGTGGTCGCCGAGGAAGTCGCTGAGCGCGAACTGGGACTGGCCGCCCGTCTGCGCCAGCACCGAATCCGAGAGCGCGAACGGTCCGCCGTGCTCGACCAGCGGCCGCGTGATCGCGAGGGCCGCCGCCGTGTCCCGGGCCGGAGGGAAGGCGCGAATCTCTCCGCCCGACCAAGCCGGGGGCTCGATGCCCAGGCTGTCCGTGTGCCCCGACAAAGAGATGCGCGGTTCCTGGGGGACGGGCGTCGAGCGGATCGTATCCTGGGGCAGGCTCAGGCTGTCGGCCCAGCGCGCGGCGATCGGCGCGACGTGCGGGGCGTGGCTCTGGGCCGGCGCGCTCGCGGCCTCGAGCGTCAGCGTGGCTTCCGGCATGCGCTTCTGGAGGTGGGACAACACCGCCCCCACGGAGACCGGCTCCCTCACCTCGAACACGTCGAAGCCGCCGTTGTTGAACGCCGAGTACACCAACCGGTCGTTCTCGCGCGACCACGAGAGGCTCGAGACCGCCCCCGTCAGATCGGTGAGCCGCGTGACCGTCGAGTCCCCGAGGTTGTAGACGTACATGTTGGGATTGCCGCCCCGGTCGGAGATGAACGCGAGCTTCGTGCCGTCCGGGGACCAGGCCGGCGAGTGATCGTCACCGGACGTATCGATCACCCGGGCGATCGCGCGGTCCTTGATCCGCAGCTGGTAGATCCCGTACCGGCCGTACCCGGCCTGCGACTTCACCGGGTGGAGCACGACGGGCGCGCCGCGATCCGACGAGAACGTGATCGCGCTGCCGTCCGGCGCCCAGGTCGGCTCCTTCTCGTCCCACGCGTCGTTCGTGAGGCGGCGGTAGAGGCCGGTTCTCGTATTGAGCAGCCACAGGTCCGAGCGTCCGGCGTCCAGTCCGGCCACGACCAGCGAATCGGAAACCGGCGACCAGGCCGGGTAGGCCAGGGCATCGCACTCCTTGAGGTCGAAGCGCCTCAGGACTTTCCCGTTCTCGGCCGAGACGATGTAGACGACGTCCCGACCCGCGCTCTTGGCGGTGAGCGCCAGCCGCTGACCGTCGGGCGACCAGGCGATGGAGCTGCGCAGCGACGGCATGTTCTCGAAGGCCAGGTTCCGCTCGCCGCGGATCAGGCGCCGCAGCACCTTCCCGTCGAAGGCCGACATCAGGTACACGTCGGTGTACTGGTGGCGATCCGAGAGGTAGGCGATGCGGTCCCCCTGAGGCGAGATGGACGGCGAAGTGTTGAGGTTGCTCTCGTCGCGCCTGTGATCCGTCAGCCGCCGTGCAATCTGGTCCGGGTCCTCCTGGTGGGCCACGCCCGGCCAGTACTCCTTCTTGAGGGCCTCGCGCCACTGCTCGTCGAATCGGCGTGGAGTCATGTCGAGCGCGCGCTGGAAGGCCCGATCGAAATTGCGCATCGATCGGATGCGCTGCAGGAGGTCGCGCAGCCGCTCCTCGCCGTAGCGGTCTACCAGGTACCCGACCGCGGACTGTCCCTGCTTGTAGATCGTGTAGCCGCCGCCGTACTCCAGCGGCGGCAGGTAGCCCTCGATCGTGCCATCCCGCATCACCATCTCGGCGGTGGACTCGAGGCCCAGCGAGAGGTACTCGGCCAAGCCCTCGGCGAACCACAGCGGGACCGAGAAGAAGCTCTGCTGGGCGATCAGGGACGCAGCCGAGCCTGCGTAGAGCAGGTCGAACATGATCGCGTGCACCAGCTCGTGAACCACCACGTGCCGCAGGTCCTCGTACGAGCCGGTGAAGGGCAGCACCACCCGGTTGCGCAGCGCCTCGGTGAAACCGCCTGTGCTGGCGTCGATCAGCTCGGGCGTGACGTTGGTCTGCGCGAAGTCGTTGTGCGAGCCGTAGAGGATGATCGGCACCCGGTGCTCGAGCGCGTGGCCCATGCGGTGCGAAAGGTACTCGTGTGTCTTCTCGGCCAGGTCGAGGACCCGCATCGCGAGGCTGTCGAGGCCGTCGTAGTAATAGACCTCGAAGTGGTCGGCGCTGATCGACCGCCACTTGTGCTGCCGGTACTGGATCTTGTTCTGGCCGAAGTACTGGGCCGCGGCCGGGCCGGCCGCCAGGGCGCCGAGCGCCAGCGCCAGGCCGGCTAAGGCCATCAACCTGCGCATGAAGTTTGTCTCCGATCCACCACGGCCCCCGTCGGGGCATCGGCCACCAAGAGTGTACCCCATTTTGGACGCGGAAGGTCCCATCCGGTCGCAAGTTATCGGCACATCCTCAGTACTCCCACCGGGCCTTCAGGTTGACGTTGAAATCGGGTGTCCCGACCACCGAGCCCGTGCTCCCGGTCAGGATCCGACGCTGCTTGAGCTCGGTCGTCACGTAGAAGAAGCGGTTGAGGCGGTACTCGGCCTCCACGTCGCGCTCGAAGGGGTCCACGGGCTTCCCGGTTCCCCCGTATTCTCGCTCCATGCCGGGGACGCGCTGCCGGTAGCGGACCTGGAGGTTGCGGCTCACCGGGATCCCCACCCCCACGATCAGGTCGCCTTCGCCGGTCAGGAGCCCGCCACGCTCGCGCTCCAGCACCCACTCGTTGATGTATCCGTTGAACGTGCGC
>VBOS01000474.1 GCA_005893185.1 Candidatus Eiseniibacteriota bacterium | reverse complement strand
GTGGGAACAAGCGGCCCGGGGCGTCACGTGCTGAACATCGCAAACGCGCGGCAACTGCCGCCCGGCATTCTCTTCGTGCGTCTCACGCAGTCGGGACTGTCCCGCGTGTCCAGAGTCTCAATCGTTCGTTAGCCGCGTTGCAGAACCGCGCCGCCACACGTTACTACGATGCCTCGACGGATTTCAGACAGATGGGCGAGGCAGTGGCCTGCGCTTCCGGTAACGTTAAGCTATCGATACGGATGGGGGGATAGCCACCTGGGCACGACACACGCCTCCAGAGCCTTGGCCTCGTCCTTCACCCCGAGCCGCTGCCACAGGCCCATGAGCACGTTGACCGTGGTGCCGGCCTGGATCTCGCCCGTGACCTTCCCGAAAGGACGCACTGTGAAGCAAGGGCGACGGCGCCGCGCCATTCGGGTCGATTCCGCCGATTCGGCCCCTTGAGCGGCGACATCCAAGCTGGGTAGAATTCCACCATCGGTCATCTCACCTCGCCCACCCACGGTGTCTCGAATGATCACTTCAATGCGTCGGCTGACGCTGACGGTCGCCCTCCTCGCCGTGCCGTTCGCCGCCCGTGCCCAGGATGTCTGCAACCGGCTCGTCCCGATGGGCCTCCTGGCCCCGGCCGGCGGCTTCACTTTCGGTTGCTCGCGACACTTCAACCTCAAGCTCGGCGCTGCCCTCGGACCCGACGGGAACTACATCCTGCTCTCGTATCCGTCGTGCGCGAGCGGCGTGTGCGCGGGGCAGACGGGGATCCCGCTCCTCCAGTGCGCGGCGGCGAGCGGCTACTCCTGCTGCGTCTCGAGCGCTCAGTTGATCCCAACGCTCACGGGGACCAACATCGCCACGTTGGTTGCGGGGCTCAACCAACGCATCGCGAACGACACCGATCCGCGCTCCGCCATCTGCCGCGCCGCGTACACCGGGAATGGGTCTCGCGTGGGCAACGTTCCGCTGATCCAATTCATCGGGCTGGATCGCACCCAGGCGCAAGTCACCGGGTTTCTTCAATTCTTCCTGGTGGGCCCGCCGAGCGGGAGCGGGACCTCGACGACGATCCCGGTCGAGTTCATCGGCGATCCGACTCCGACACGCGACGCGACCTGGGGTCGGCTCAAGCTCATCTACCGCTGACCCGTTCCGGGGCGCCCCTTCATGCGAGCGGTGCTCCCGGCTCCGAGGCGCTAGAAGAGCTCCCGCACGTAGCTTTCGAGGGTCTCGCTGTCGATGTAGCCCACCACGCGCCGGACCACCTCGCCGCGGCGATTGATGAAGAAGGTGGTGGGGATGGTGCGGATCGGGCCGTAGAGATCGAGCACCCTCTCGTCCGCCATTGCCATGCGGAACTTGAGACCGAGCCGGTCGACGAAGTGGCGTACGACCTGGGGCTCGGTGTCGTCCACGGAGATGCCGACCACGACGAGGCCCTGGCCCGCGAAGCGTCCCTGCACTTCGTTGAGGTGGGGGAGGCTCGCGCGGCACGGTCCGCACCACGTGGCCCAGAAGTCGAGCACGACGACCTTGCCCTTGAAATCGGAGAGCTTCACGGTGCGACCATCGAGGCCACGGATGGCGAAGGTGGGAGCGGGCGGGGCGCTGCCGCCCGCGAAAGCGGGGCGCGACGGCGCGACCACGAGCAGCGCGAGAGCGGCAACGATCCCGACCATGCGACGATGTGCGAGCAAAGAGAAAAACCTCAGTCCATGGCCAGGGGGATGGCCCAAAGCTTCCGTGACATACAGTGCGACGGGTCCAGTGTAACCCTTGAGCCCTCGCGCGGCGAGAGCGCGGCCGTCGTTTTTGCAGGCTTTTGACTTCCCATCGATTCGATCCACTGCGCCCCCGACATGCCGTCGGACCCGCATTCCCTGCCACTTTCGCTTGAGGCTCCGTTTGTCCATGTGCTAGCGTGGCGAAATTCCAGCTTGCAGTCTCCTAACACTCCCCAGGGACGCCCGGCCGATGGCGCCGGGCCGACTTCACATGGAGCGTGAAGCCGATGATTCCAGCCGCTGTGATCCTTCAGGGCGGGAACGTGCGGGCCTCGATCTGGTCCCTCGTTCTCCATGCGGGGTTGTTCGCCAAGGGCATCCTGCTGCTGCTGTTCGGCGTCTCGATCTGGTCCTGGGCGGTGATCGGTGATCGCTTGAGGCTCTATTCCCGTGTGGAAAAGGCCGATCGGGCGTTCCTCGTGTCCTTCCGCAAGCTGGCGCCGGGCGCGGATTGCCGGCTGCTCTGCGACCAGCACCCGGAGAGCCTGCTGGCCCGTGTCGCGCTCGCCGGCCAGAGCACGCTGGACCAGCTCAGGCCCGACGCATCGCACCCCGCGGCGGCCAAGGCGAGGGATCGTCGCTCGCCGAACCGCAGTTGACCTGTCCCGCGGACGCCAAGCCGGCGAATCTGAATTTCACATTGAAGGACGCCGGTGATGAGCGCGTTCCTCAACATCGGCGCCCAGGGGTCGGCATCCCTGGTGGTCGTGGCCCCGGGCATCGCCGAAGCCTTGATCGCAACTGTGGCGGGGCTGGGGGCCGCGATCCCGGCGGTGGTGGGCTACAACCACTGCCTGGGCCGCCTGCGGGAGCTGTCCCAGGGCACGCAGCAGTTCACGAGCGAGTTCCTCGACCGCCGCCCGGGGAGCGGACCGTCGTGAAAGAGACGTCGTTCCGGCGGCCGATGGCCGAGATCAACGTCACGCCGCTCGTCGACGTTGTGCTGGTGCTGCTCATCATCTTCATGGTGACGGCGCCGTTCCTCCAGGGCGGCTTCGAGATCGACCTGCCCAAGGTCGCCGCCCGCGGGCTCGACGTGCGGGAGGGCCTGATCGTGACCGTCCGCGCCGACCAGAAGATCGCGGTGGGGAATTCGGTCGTGCCCTTCGACAAGCTCGAGGACGCCCTGGCCCGCGCCGGGGCCGCGCGGCGGCCCGTGTTCCTGAAGGCCGACCAGCGCGTGCCCTACGGCATGATCGTCGAGCTGATCTCGCGCCTGCGGCGCTCGGGAGTTGCTTCGCTCGGCATCGTCACCGAGCCGCCGGCGCGGCCCCAGAGCCCGTGATGCGCACAGCTGCGATCGCATCGTTCACGATCCACTCGGTCGTGATGGCGCTCCTGTTCGCGATCGGGACCGGCGCCCCGCGCCTCGTGCCGGGGCCGGAGGTCGTGCAGGTGGCGCTGATCGCGCCGCCCTCGGAGGTGGCTGCGCCGCCGCCGCCCGAGAAGAGGGAGCACGAGCCGCGCGGCGAGACGCTGAAGCCGACCGACGAGACCGGCGTCAAGATCGCGCCGCTCACGCCGCGCAAGCAGGAGATCGAGAAGCAGCATCCCAAGAAGGAGCCGGAACCGGAGCCGACCACGACCGTGCTGCCGGCTGCGCCGGCCGGCCCCCGAGGCCTGACCGGCGAGGTCGCGGTGGACGCCGGCAACTTCGAGTTCACGTACTACCTGCTGCTGGTTCGCAACCGTGTCGCCGAGAACTGGTCGCCGCCCGTCGGACTCGTGCTGCGGGGCCAGCCGGTGCGGGCCGTCGTCCACTTCCGGATCGAGCGGGGGGGAGAGGTGGGAGAAGCTGCGCTTGAGACCGCGAGCGGCGTGGACTTCTTCGACCGCTCGGCGCTGCGCGCGGTTCTGCTGTCCACGCCGATGCCGCCGCTGCCCCTCGGCTTCACCGGCGCGGATCTCGGCGTCCACTTCGGATTCGAGTACGCGGCGCCATGATCCGGCGAATCCTGTGCGGCACGGTCCTGCTCTCGCTGATCGCTCTGGCGAAGACCGAAGGCCAGAGCCCGAGCGACGTGCGGATCGACATTTCCTCCGGAGGCCGGCGCATCCGCATCCACTGCGAATGGCTCGAGCCCAAGGGCGACAAGGCGGCGCACGCCATGAGCGTCACGGCCGAGGAGGTGCTGGCGAGCGACCTCGAGAGCTCGGCGGTGTTCTCCCTGACGCGGGCATGGGTGCCCGGCCAGCAGCCGTTCGACATCCAGGCCACGGTGGGCGGGCAGTGGTCGGTCTCGGGGAACCAGGTGAAGCTGACCGGCGAGGTGCGCGACGTCCCGGCGCGGCGCCCGATCCTGGTGCGCGAGTACCGCGGACCGCAGTCCGACTGGCGTTCGCTTGTGCACCGCTTCGCCGACGACGTCGTGCTGCAGTTCACAGGCGAGGCGGGCGTTGCGCAGACCCGCATTGCTTTCGTCGGGGGGCAGGGGAAGGTGAAGGAGCTGTACGTGATGGATCTCGACGGCGCCCGCCTGCGCCCGCTCACAGCGGACCAGTCGCTCGTGCTCTCGCCGGCCTGGTCCCCGGCGGGCTCCCTCATGCTCTTCACGTCGTACCGCGGTGGCACCGGGCCGCAGCTGTACGTGATCTCATCCGAGGGCGGCCGCGAGTACTTGATCTCGGGGCGCCCCGGGCTGAACACATGCCCGAGCTACTCGCCCGACGGGCGGGAAATCCTGTGCACGCTGAGCCAGGACGGGAATCCCGAGGTCTACATGCTCGACGCCCGCGGCGGCTCGCCCCGGCGGCTCACCGATTCCCCTTCGATCGACACGTCCCCGTGCTGGTCGCCGACCGGCCGCGAGATCGCTTTCACATCCGACCGCACCGGCACGCCGCAGGTTTACGTGATGGACCGCGAAGGTGGTAACGTGCGCAGGCTCACCTACGATGTCGAGTACACGGACTCCCCGGCGTGGTCGCCGCGGGGCGATCGCATCGCCTTCGTGGCCCGCACCGGCGCCGGCTTCGACATCTACCTGTGCCGGCCGGACGGCTCGGGCCTCCGGCTCGCTGTGAGCGGCGGGAGCAACGAGAACCCGCGCTGGTCGCCCGACGGGAGGCATCTGCTGTTCGCATCGAACCGCGACAGCATCCCCGGGCTCTACGTGACGGACCTGGATGACCGTTCCCCGCGGCGGCTGGACTTAGGGGGCCTGCGGGCGCAGTCTCCCGCCTGGTCTCCGCGCCTGCCCGGCGCAGGCTCGGCAGTCAATCTCAATCTGGACGACGCAAAACGAGGAGGAACACGATGAAGCCGCTGACCCGATGGAGCGCAGTTCTCTCTCTGGCACTGATTGCCGGCTTTGCCGCGAGCTGCGCGAAGAAGGCCAAGGAGGCTCCGCCGACGCCGCCCGCTCCGCCGCCGACTCCGCCGCCGCCGCCGCCCGCGCCGGAGCCGACCAAGGTGGAGTTCGAGCCGGCCTTCTTCGACTTCGACTCCTACAAGCTGCGTGACGACGCGCGCTCCGTGCTCGGTCACGACGCCCGGGTGCTGCGCGAAAACGGCGACGTCCACGTCACGATCGAGGGCCACTGCGACGAGCGCGGCACCGTGGAGTACAACCAGGCGCTGGGGGAGAAGCGGGCGCAGGCGGCGCGCGACTACCTGGTCGCGGCCGGGATTGACGCGTCCCGCATCCAGACCATCTCCTACGGCAAGGAGCGCCCGTTCGCGGAGGGCCACGACGAGAGCGCGTGGCAGCAGAACCGGCGCGCACACCTCGTCACGCGGTGATGTGCGGTAGTCCTGCGGAGCGCAAAGGGGCCCGGGGGTGCGCGAGCGCCGCCGGGCGCCCGGCGCCCGTTGCCTCCGGCGCTGCGGCCGGGGCTCGGATCGAGTGGAATCGGCGTACGCTGGCTGCGCTCACGGTCGCGGCGCTCGCCGTCCCGGTCGGCGGCTGCTATGCGCCCGAGATGGTGCTGCTCAAGTCCGGGCTCGACAGCCTGCGAACCCAGGTGGATACGCTCACGGTTCGCGATTCGATCGCCTACGCGGTGCTCGGCCAGATCCGGAGCGAGATCGTCAGCCAGCGCGACCTCCTGCTCAGCACCCGCGCCTCGAGTGGAAGCTCGACCTCGGACCTGTACGGGCAGATGGGCCGGCTCGAGAGCAAGCTCGACGAGGTGATGGGGCGCGTCCAGCAGGCCGCGCAGCGACCGGCGCCGTCCGCACAGCCCGCCGGGCCCGATGCCAACCAGCTCTACGAGGAAGCGGCGCAGGACCTGACGCAGGGCAGGTACTCGATGGCGCTGCGCGGGTTCCGCGACTTCGTGCAGCGCTTTCCGACCAGCGACCTCGCCGACAACGCGCAGTACGGTGTCGGAGAGTGCTTCTTCGCGCAGTCCATGTTCGACAGCGCCGCCACGGAGTACGGCCTGGTCGAAGGCACATACCCCGCCGGGGACCGCGTCCCGGCCGCCCTGTACAAGCTGGCGCTGAGCCGGGAGAAGCTGAAGCAGACCGCGGAGGCCAAGAAGACGCTCAACGACCTCATCAAGCGGTACCCGCTCTCAGGGGAGGCCCAGCTGGCCCGTGATCGCCTGGGCGCGTCGCGCAAGCGCTGACGCCCTCGGCGCGCTCGCCGGCATCGTCCTGCTCGCCGCTCCGGCGGCCATGGCCGCGGGGGCGGAATCTCCTGCCGAGGCCGGAGCGCCGGCGGTGCGGGATTCGGCCGCGAGTCCCGAGGGACGTACGATCGCGCGCATCGACATCCGGGTGCGGGACATCTTCGATCCCGCGCCGGGGGATCCGTTCTCCAGCTTCTACCGGCTCGCCAACCTGCTCCACATCCGGACGCGCGACCGTACGATTCGCCAGCAGCTGCTCTTCGCTCCGGGCGAGCCGTGGCGGGAGCAGCGCGGCGAGGAAACCGCCCGCGCCCTGCGCACGCTCGACTACCTCGAGCCGCGGCGTCTGGAGGCGCGGCGCGTGGGCGACTCGGTGCTGGTCACGGTCGAGACCCGCGACGCCTGGACCACATCGCCTGTTCTCAACCTCGAGCGCGGCGGCGGCGTCCTGTACGAAACCGTTGGCCTCAGCGAGCGCAACCTGCTGGGCCTGGGCAAGACGCTCGCGTTCATCTATCACGAGGACGCAACCGGAATCACGCGCAACCTCACGTATCACGATCCGGCGGTTCTGGGCACGCGGCTCCAGCTCCGCTACAGCGCGGCCTCGGGAACGGCCGGCTCATCCGACCTGTTCGACGTGGCCCTGCCGTTCTACGCGGAGGAGGCCCGGTGGGGCTCGGGCCTGTTCTGGCACCGCTCGACCTACGAGGCGAGCCTGTTCCAAGGCGGCGCGGAGGTCGCGACGCTCGACGTGCGGAACCACGAGTCCGAGCTGTGGGGTGGGCGCGGTTGGGAACGCGACCATACGATCGTGCGCGCCATCGGCTCCTTGTACCAGCAGGACCGCCACCTCGGCCCCACGCGGCTCACGCCGGGCGCGCCGCCCGACTTCGCGGGCGGCGACGAGGATCTGCAGATCCGCCGTCTGGCGGGCCAGGTTCGGATCTGGCATCCGCACTTCATCGTGCGCGAGGACATCGATCGCATGGGGCGCAAGGAGGACTTCGACGTCGGCAACGGCGCCGCGCTCAAGCTCGGCTACTCGCCCGAGGCGTTCGGCAGCACGGCCAACGAGGGCTACGCCCGGCTGGACGCCGAGACCGGGACCGCCACCTCCTCCGACTTCGGCAACGTGCGGGCCTCGATCTCCATGCGCCTGCGTCGGGGGCCGCTCGAGGTGATCCGCCGGCTGGACGCGCGCTGGAATCACAAGTGGCGGCCGGGACACGTCCTCGTGCTCTCGGCGTTCGGCATGGGTGGCACCGAGGTGCCGCGCGACTTCCAGGTGGTGGTGGGCGGCCTGAACGGCCTGCGCGCTTATTCGGTGCAGGCGCTGGCGGGGACCGAGCTGGTGAGACTGAACGCCGAGCAGCGCTGGATCCTGGTCCGCAACCGCTGGGACCTGATCTCGCTGGGGGCGGCGGTGTTCTACGACGCGGCGCGCGCCTGGGGCCCGGGTGCTGTCGGCACGGATTGGTTCAACGCCGCCGGTTTCGGCGCGCGCTTCGCCACGCCCCGCAGCGCCCTCGGTCCCGTGATCCGGTTCGACGTCGCATGGCCGATCAGTCCCACGCGCCATGGGGAGCGCCAGCCGGTGTTCACGTTCGGCTCGAGCCAGGCGTTTTGAGCCGGGTCCGCTCCAGCCCGGCTCGGCAGCGCTTGACGCCGGGGCACGGGCGTCCGTAGCGTGCCGCCGAGGAGAGCTCCAGCATGGATCTGAGCGCCGTTGCGCTTCAGCTTCCCGCCGACAGCAACCTGATCGCGGGGCAGGCGCACTTCATCAAGACCGTGGAAGACCTCGCCGAGATCGTCGTCACCACCGTGCCGGGCGCACGCTTCGGGCTCGCCTTCTGCGAGGCCTCCGGACCGTGCTTGATCCGCACCGAAGGCAACGACCCGGAGCTGGTGGAGGCCGCTGCTGCGAACGCCGGGCGGGTGGCCGCCGGACACACGTTCTTCCTCCTCTTGCGGTCCGCATACCCGATCAACCTCCTGAACGCGGTCAAGCTGTGCCCGGAGGTCGCGCGCGTCTTCTGCGCGACCGCCAACCCGGTGCAGGCTCTGGTGGCTGGCACCGAGCAGGGTCGCGGGATGGTCGGCGTGGTGGACGGCTTCTCGCCGCGCGGGGTGGAGGACGAAGCGGCCCGCGCCCAGCGGCGCGAGTTCCTGCGCAAGATCGGCTACAAGCGCTGATGCCGCGCTTCGAGGCCTCGCACCGCCCGTGCTCGGGCGCGCGCCCCGTGCGGGCGGCCGGCTCGGATCGGAGCCGGCGATGACGCTCGCGATCCACGCCCTGCACCTCGGCCCGCTCGACAACAACACCTATCTCGTCGTGCACGAAGGAACGCGCGAGACGGCGGTGGTCGACGTCGGTTTCGGTCCCGAGGCGGTGCTCGAGACGATCGCGCGCCGCAAGCTGGTCGTGCGCCTGCTGCTCAACACCCACGCCCACTACGACCATGTTGCCGGGATGCGCGCGATCCAGCAGGCGTGCGGAGGCGACTACTATCTCCACCCGGCCGACCGCCCGCTGCTCGATCACCTCGCGGAGCAGGGCGCGGCCTTCGACTTCCCGCCCGCCGAGCCGCCCGATGACGCGCACGATCTCGCGGACCGGCAGTCGATCGCGCTCGCGGGCGAAGCCATCGAGGTCATCCACACGCCCGGGCATTCGCCGGGTGGCGTGTGTTTCCGGCACGGCCGCTGGCTGATCAGCGGCGACACGCTGTTCTTAGGCTCGATCGGCCGCACCGATCTGCCCGGCGGTTCCTTCGAGGAGCTGGAGCGCGCGATCCGTGAGCGGCTGTTCGTGCTCGGCGACGCGGTGCAGGTCCATCCCGGGCACGGGCCCGAGACCACGATCGGCGAGGAGCGCATGCACAACCCCTTCGTCGGCGAGAACGCGAGGCTCGCGTGAGCGATCGGGATCGGAACTGGCCGGCGCGGCTCAAGTTCCATCTCACGGCGTTCGTGGCCCCCGGCGCAGTTGTGGTCGGCGACGTCACGCTCGGGGCGCGCTCCAGCGTGTGGTTCAACACCGTGGTGCGCGGGGACTCCGACCGCGTCGAGGTGGGAGATGACACGAAC
>VBOS01000473.1:756-1945 GCA_005893185.1 Candidatus Eiseniibacteriota bacterium | reverse complement strand
CACATCCACCCGCCCCGAGTCGGGGGCTGCTTCGATCGCGTTGTCGATCAAATTCGCCCAGACCTGATTGAGGTCGCCGCCGAAGCCCTGGACCTCGGGTAGGTCCTCCGGAACCTGGACGGTCACGGTCAGCGACTTCGCCCGCGCCTTCCCCCCGAGCACAGCCATCGTGTCGGCGAGGCCCTTGCCGATCGCCACCGGCTTCGAGACGTTCGCCTGGTCCATGTGGGAGAAGCCCTTGATCGCCGCCACCAAGGAGTGGATGCGCGAGGCCGCGATCTCGATCTCCGACGCCAGCATGCGCGTGCGGTGCCCGGCTGCGATCGAGCGCAACGCGAACACCAGCGCGTCGTCACCCAGCTCCCGCGCGAGCCGCTCCAGGCCCTCGACCGCGATCGCGGTCTCCGCGAGCCCCTCCGCGCTCTCTCCGCGCAGGCCGCGCCGGGCGAGCCAGTCGGCGATCGCCTCCTCGCGGTCGGCGCGCTCGAGCGGCGACAGGCTGGCGCGCGCGCCGGGCTCGTCGGCCTGCGCGCGCGCGGCCGCGATGGCCGCGAGCTGTTCCGGCGTGAGCTGCACAGCGCCCAGGGCCAGGGCCGCCGCCTCCATCTCGAACATGCGCGCGGTCAGCTCGCGGGCGCTGCGCGCGAGCGCGGAGGCCGGGTTGTTGAGCTCGTGCGCGAGCCCGGCCGAGAGCCGCCCGAGGGAGCGCATCTTCTCGTCGTGGAAATCGCTCGAGGTGAAGCGGCGCGCGCGATCCAGCATGACGTGGACGCAGATCGCTGTGACCTCGTGGCAGCTCCGGATCATCTCCGGGAAGCACTCGCGGTCCACGACCAGGACCTCGGACGGCTCCTCCACCGTGACCTCGCCGATGGCCTGCTGGATTCGCGAGTAGGGCAGGAGGCCGCTGATGTCACCTCCGCGCCACTCCATGACCTTGCGCGGGCCCCCGCCGCGGTCCACGCGGATGACGATAGAGCCGGACAAGATGACGAACAGGGAGCGGATTCCCTCGGCCCGGTTGGCGAGCGCCTCGCCAACTGCGAAGTACCGCATCGCACCGTGCGCCGCCAGCCACTCGAGCTGCTCGCGCGGGGCGGAGCCGAGCAGGCGGTGCTTCGTCAGGCGCTCGACGAGGTCGTTGTCGGTCATGAGATGGCGCTCCCATCGGTGAGGGCAATGCGGACGT
>VBOS01000473.1:0-719 GCA_005893185.1 Candidatus Eiseniibacteriota bacterium | reverse complement strand
AAAGGGCCGCCCCACCCGACTTGCCGCGCGGCCCTGAGCGCGACACTCTGTTCGCGGTCTCACCCGCCGCCCCCGCGGCGTTCTTAGTCTCAACCCTTCGTCCTCCCGCTGGCACGACCGACCATGCCCTTTGCCGAGATCGCGCTCCCGCTGCCGCTGCGCCAGACCTTCTTCTACCGCGTGCCCGAGCACCTCGATGGCGACGTCCGTCCCGGCGTGCAGGTGCATGTGCCGTTCCGAGGCGTCACGCGGCGCGGGTTCGTCGTGGCGCGCGCGAGCGAGAGCGCCCGCGAGGACGTGCGCGACCTGATCGGGCTCACAGGCGCGCCGCCGATCTCGCAGCACCTGATGGCGCTCGCGCGCTGGATCGCAGACTACTACGTGGCGCCGCTGGGCGAGGTGCTGGCGGCCACCCTGCCGGGCGGGCTCGAGGGGTTCGCGAGGAGCCGCGCCCGGCGCTCCGCCACCGAGGACCCGGTGGTGCCGCTGCCGCTCCCCGAGCGCTTCACGCTCACCGCCGAGCAGCGCGCTGCGATCGCCGAGATCGAGGGAGCGCTCGCGCGCGGCGGGTTCGCGCCGTTCCTGCTCCACGGCGTGACCGCGAGCGGCAAGACCGAGGTCTATCTTCGGGGTGCGGCAGCTGCGCGCGAGGCGGGGCACCAGACGCTGGTGCTGGTGCCGGAGGTGGCGCTCGGCGGACAGCTCGTAGACGACTTCCG
>VBOS01000074.1:12821-21915 GCA_005893185.1 Candidatus Eiseniibacteriota bacterium | reverse complement strand
GACGCGGTCGCAGTGCTCGAGCAGCGGCACCGCCCATTTGCGCGAGACGCCGGCCAGATCCTTGAACTCGGCGACGGTGAGCGCCGGGCGCAGCGCGAAGTGGGCGGCGAGCTTGGCGCGCAGGCCCTCGAGCTGGCGGGCTGTGCACGTGAAATCCTGACTCACGCGCACCAGCCGGCCGAGGAACGAGCCCAGTGCTTCGATCTCCGCCGCAGCCGCGCCGAGCTTCGCGCGCCATGCGGCGGCCTCGGGCACGGCGAGCCCTGCGGCCTCGAGCTCGCCCGCGAGCTTCTCGAGCGCGGCGAGCGTATCCGCGGGCGGCGCCCACGGCTCGCCCGCGGGCCGCACGCGCTCGGCCCGCTGCTCGAGCGCGCCGCCGGCGGCCAGCGACTCGAAAGCTGCGTCGAACAGCGCGGCGTCGAGCGCGCTCTTGAGCCCGCTCTTCAGCTCCCCTTTGGGAATTCCGTAGCGCGCGGGATGGCGCGCGGCGTACTCGCCCACTTCACGCGCGATCGCCTCGCGCGCAGCGCCCCAGCGCGGGGACGAAAGCCAGCGCCCCGCGACGGGCGAGACGAGCTCGCCGCCCGCCACCAGCGGCGCGAGGGCCGCGCCTACCGCCGCCTCGCTCTCCCCCACCGCCTGCGCCAGCGCAGAGGTCGAGACCGGCGCCCGCTCGCCGGCCAGGCGCTGGAGCAGCCGTGCTGCGAGCGAGCCGCTTTCGTGCACGGTGAGCTGCTCGAGCCCAGCTGCGTGGCGGCGGCGCTTCGCAGCCACCGGCTCGATCACGGCGCCCCCACCGACCGTGCGCGAGGGGGAGTAGCTGCGGATCACGAAGCGGTCGCCGCGCGCCGCCACCGCCGGCCGCTCGAGCCTGAGCTGTGCGAGGGCGGTCGCGCCGGGCCGGAGCGGGCCGCCTTCGAGCAGCACCAGCCGCCCGATGACCTCGCTCGCGCCCAGATGGAATCGCACGCGCGCGTTGGCCGGCCACTCGCGCGGGTAGTCGGGCAGCAGCTCGAAGCGCGCATCGAGCACGTTCGATTCCCGCAGTGACCCGGGCGCGATCAGCCAGTGACCGCGCTCCACCTGCTCGCGCTCGACCCCGTGGAGCGCGACCGCCGAGCGCTGGCCGGCGCGCGCCTCCTCCACGGTGACGCCGTGCACCTGCACGCGCCGCACGCGCACGGGTCGCGAGGCGGGCACGAGCTCCATCGCGTCGCCTGGCCGCACGCGGCCGCGCCACAGCGTGCCGGTCACCACCGTACCGAAGCCCTCGACGGTGAACACGCGGTCCACGGGCAATCGAGCGGGCTCCTCCACCGATCGGTTCGCGAGCCCGCCAAGCTGGCGGTCGAGAGCCGCGAGCAGCTCCGCCGCCCCCGCGCCTGTGGTCGCCGAGAATTCCACCACGGGCGCATTCGCGAGCGCCGTGCCGGCCAGCAGCGCGCGCGCGTCGCGCGCCACCATCTCGGCCCACGCGGGCTCGACCAGGTCGCGCTTGGTGAGCACCACGATGCCGCGCGGGATGCCGAGCAGCTTCACGATCGCGAGGTGCTCGCGGGTCTGCGGCATCACGCCTTCGTCGGCTGCGATCACGAGCAGCACGAGGTCGATGCCGCCCACGCCCGCCAGCATATTCTTGACGAAGCGCTCGTGCCCCGGCACGTCCACGATGCCGGCGTGCACGCCGCCGGGGGTCAGGAGCGGGGCGAAGCCGAGATCGATCGAGATGCCGCGCCGCTTCTCCTCGGGGAGGCGGTCCGTGTCAACGCCCGTCAGCCGTCGCACGAGCGCGGTCTTGCCGTGATCGATGTGGCCGGCAGTGCCGATCACGGCCAGTCGCGTGGCGACGGAAGTCTCGGGTGGCATGGCGAGCGCATTCTAGAGGATGCGCGCCAGAGCCGCCGCGGGCGTCGCCCGCGCCCGCTTCGCGGCCGGCCGCCGAAGGCCGCACCCCGAAAGCGGTCTCCGAGTTAGACTGGCGCCATGCGCATGCACATCGTCATCGCGGGCCTCACGGGACTCCTCGCCTCCGCCGGCGGCGCGCTCTCCGCCCCCCCGCCCGGCCTCATCGACCGCGTGCTGGCGAACGGGCTCGCGGTCACGATCGCGCCCGACACGAGCCTGCCGATCGTTTCCACGCGCGTCTGGTACCACGTCGGCGCAGCCAACGAGACGAAGGACACGCGCGGCTTCGCGCACCTCTTCGAGCACCTCATGTTCAGCGGCACCCCCACGCACGAGAAGGGCGCATGGGAGGCGCACCACCACCGCTTCGGCGGGATCGAGAACGCCCACACGAGCTGGGACGAGACCACGTACGAGTCGGACATCCCGCCGGCCGGCATTCACGATGTGCTGGCGATGGAGGCGGACCGCATGGTGAACCTGCGCCTCGACGAGGCGGCGCTCGAGAACGAGAAGAAGATCGTGACCGAAGAGCTGCGCGCCACGATCGAGAACGACCCTTACGACCGCATGCTCGTCGCAGCGCTCAAGAGCCTGTGTGGCGACCATCCCTACGCCGTCACGCCGCTCGGCACCAAGGAGGACATCGCCGCCGCCACGCTCGACCAGGCGCGCGCGTTCTACGCTCGCTACTACCGGCCGCGGAACGCGCACCTCGTGATCGTCGGCCCGGTGGACGGACCGGCCACGCTCGCGGAGGTCGAGCGCGCCTTCGGCGCGATCCGGGCCGCCGGCGAGACGCCGCCCGATGTTCCGTCGCTCTGGGGTTGGAGGTTCCCGGAGCGCATCGCGCTCAAGGAGGATCTGCCGCCCGCGGAGGTGGCCGTGCTCGTCTACCCGCTGCCCCCGCCGGATTCCGAGGACGACGTCGCGCTGAGCCTCATGGAGGAGATCCTCGGCTCCTCGCAGGTGGATCCTTTTCGCGAGGATCTGGTGCGGAAGCGTCGCCAGGCGCTGGAGGCCGGGATCCAGGTGCTGAGCCTGCGCCGCGGCGGCGTCCTGTGCTTCTACTCGGCTGTGCTTCCGTACCGGCGCGAGGCCGGACAGTTCGACGTGATGAACGAGACCATGCGCACGCTCGAGCGCAAGGAGTGGCTCACCGACGCGCGCCTCGCCGGGGCCAAGCGCAAGATGCTGCGCGCGATCGAGCTGCAGCGCTATCGCGCGGCCGATCTCGCCGATGCGCTGGCGAAGGAGCGCTGGTGGCGCGGCGATGCCGCGCTCGCCTTCACTCGCGCCGACCGGCTGGCTGCGATCTCGCGCGCCGACGTCGCGCGGGTCTTCGATCGCTACGTGACGAACGCCAAGCCGGTCGCCGTCTACATCCAGCCCGAGAAGGTGCCGGTCATGCTGCAGCTCTTCGGCTGGCTGCTGCCGCTGGTGATGCGATGATCGCGCGGTCCGTTCGGTGGCTCGCGCTTGCCGCACTTGCCGCGCTGGCGGGCGCGGCGCCATCCGCCGCCGCCCGGCTCTCGGCCGCGAGCGCCCAGACCTGGAGCGTGGATCGGGGCACGACGCTGGTCATCGTGGGCGGCGCGCGCCGGCCGCATCGACGAGGCCTTCGCGCTCTCGCTCCTCGATCCCGGGGGCGCGCTGCGCGCCCGAGCCGACCGCGCGGGCGCCGAGGTCGCGCTCACCACCGACGCTCGCATGAGCGTGCTCGCGCTCGGCTGCCGCCGGGAGGCGCTCGACAGCGTCGTGGCGCTCGCCCGCGACGTGCTCGCGAACCGCGACATCGACCGCAGCGAGATCGGCCGGCGCAACTTCGAGAGCGACCTCGAATGGTCGGCGGCCGAGAAGAACCCGCAGAGCATGATGAGCACACACGTGCGCCGCATCCTGTTCCAGCCGCAGGATCCGCGCCGGACTCCGCACGAAAAGCAGGAGCACGTGTCCGGCGACGCGAAGCGGCTCATGGCTCTGCGCGACACGCTGGTGCGGAGTACGGGGCGCGTGATCGGCCTCGCGGGCGACCTGACGCGCGCGGAGGCCGAAACGATGGCCCGCGCGCTGCTGCCGCCCGCGCTCGATGCGCTACCCGTGCCCGCGACGCCCGCGCTCCCGACTCCGCTCCCGGCGGATCGGCGCCCGAAGGACCTGACCGTGAAGCTCGCGCGGCTCACGCAGACCTACCTGGCGCTCGCGCGCGATGCGCCGGCGCTCACCGATCGCGATGATCCGGCGTTCCTGGTCGCCGACCACGTGCTCGGCGGGCACTTCTACTCGCGGCTCTACGTGGCGCTTCGGCACGGCCAGGGCGACACCTACGCGACCGGAACCATTCGCGAGGGCGAGCCCGCGACCGGCGCATACGCAGCTTGGACCTACAGCCGCAGCGCGAACGCCGCGGCGACGGAGGCCAAGCTGGGCGGCGTGCTCCGCACCTTCCGCGACGGTGGCATCACGGACGAGGAACTCGTCGACGCCATCGGGTACCTCAAGGGCCGACGCGCGTTCAACGTGCAGGACCCGGGCCAGGTGCTCGACAGCATCCTGTGGGAACGGAGCCGCGGGCTTGCCGCCGGGTACCGCGACGCGCTAGTCGAGCGCGCCGCCGCGCTCTCGGTCGCGGAGATCAACGAGTTCGTGCGGAGGTTCTACGATCCCTCGCGGTTCACGATGATCCGGGTGGAGACGCGGTAGAAGATCGCATGCTGCTGACCACCAGGGCGCGAAACGCGCTCAGCTCCGCCTCGCTCGTGAACGCCCGCTTGGGAATGACGCTGAACATGCGCGACCCGTAGATCAGAAGGCAGAGCCGGCGGTCTTCGAGCATGCGTGTGTAGTGCGTCCACTGGATGAGCGCGTCGATCGAGGCGGTGCGGAATCGGATCCCTCCCGCGCTGAACGTGAGACGATAGGTCTCGCGGAATTTCGGGTCCGCCCGGAACCAGTACATGACCTGCAGCGGCCGCAGTGAGAGCAGGTTGAACCATTCCGCGAACGCCAGCGGGAACCAGATGAGGGCCCACCAGCGGGGCCCGGCCGCCCATGTGGCGAGCGACCCGAGCACCACCAGCAGGACCGCGACGACCCGATCGATCTTCGCCCAGAGCGTCGACTTGTAGTAGAGCCGATCGGCCGCCAGATGGTCGGCCAGCCGAGGGTCGAAGGTCAGGTCGACCGCTTCGCCATTCGCCGCCATGGCCGAGTTCGCTCGCGGCAGCTTCCGGTCCCGCTACTCCCGAATGCGCTCGATGCTCGCGCCGAGCTTGATGAGCTTCTGGTCGAGCGCCTCGTAGCCGCGGTCGAGGTGGTAGATGCGCGAGATGCGCGTCTCGCCCTCTGCGATCAGCGCCGCGAGCACCAGCGCCGCGCTGGCGCGGATGTCGGTCGCCATCACCGGCGCGCCCGACAGCCGCTCGACGCCGCGCACCACAGCGGTGTTGCCCTTGAGCTCGATGCGCGCGCCGAGGCGTCCCAGCTCCGGCACGTGGGTGAAGCGGTCGAGGTAGATCGTGTCGGTGATGACGCTCGTGCCATCGGCCACCGAGCACAGCGCCATCATCTGCGCCTGCATGTCGGTCGGGAAGCCCGGGAACGGCGCGGTGGTCACGTCCACGGCATGCGGGCGCCGCGGCCCCGTGATCGTGACCTCGTTCGCGTCCGCCAGGATCTCGCAGCCCGTCTCCTCGAGCTTTTGGATCGCGGCCGCCATGTCGCCGGGGTCGCAGGACTCCAGCGTGATGCTGCCGCCCGTGATCGCGGCGGCGGCGAGGAACGTCTGCGCCTCGATGCGGTCCGGGATGATCGTGGTGTCGATCGGCTCGAGTTCGCGCACGCCCTCGATCACGAGGCGCCGCGTGCCGAGCCCGGAGATCCGCGCGCCGCAGCGGTTGAGCACATCGCCCAGCACCGTGATGTCGGGCTCCAGGGCGACGTTGTCGAGCACGGTGCGGCCGGTCGCGCGCACCGCCGCCATCATGAGCTGCGCGGTCGCGCCGACCGAGACCACGTCGAAGTTGAAGCTCGCGCCCTTGAGCCGCACCTCGCGCCCCACGATGTAGCCGTGATCGATCTCGAGGGCCGCGCCCATCGCCTTCAGGCCCTCGAGATGGAGGTTCACCGGACGCGGGCCCCACGCGCAGCCGCCCGGGAGCGAGACGCGCGCGTTGCCGTAGCGCGCGAGCAGCGGTCCCAGCACGTAGATGCTGGCGCGCATGGTGCGCACCAGGTCGTAGGGCGCCTCGACCGACGTGATGTTGGTGGTGTCGATCCGGCAGGCCCGGGCGCCCAGCTCGATGCGCGCGCCCAGCTTCTCCAGCACGTCCGCCATCGTCCGCGTGTCCCGCAGTAGCGGAACGTTGCGCAGCGTGTGGACGCCGGGCGTCAGGAGTGTCGCCGCCATCACCGGCAGCGCAGCGTTCTTGGCGCCGCTGATCAGCACCCGGCCCTGGAGCGGCTTGCCGCCGCGGATGACGAGAGCGTCCATGATGGCGGGGTCGGTGGCTTCGGGCGGGGTTTCGGGTGGGCGGGTACGGGTATGGTGGCGAGTGCCGGGCGCCGCATCCATGGGCTCAACTCCTTCCGTGACGGTTCTCGTGGCCCGGCGTCGGGTCGCTCGTGACGCGGCCGCGGGCGGATTATCGGCAGGCAGCGCGCGTAAATCAACCCTCCGTGGCGCGGGGGTGCGAACGCCGCGTATGATGCGGGCGGAGGCCTCCGCCGATAACCCGCCCATGATCTTTTCCGCTCTGCTCGCCACGCTGACGCTGCTCGCCGTCGAGACGTCCCCGCCGGGGGGTGCGGCAGCTCCGTCGCGGGCGGCCCGGCTCACAACCGCCCAGTCGGATTCGATCGCGCGCGCGATCGAGAAGGATCGCGAAGACACGCGCCAGTGGTTGAAGAGCGCGCCCACCTCCTACCTCGCCACCGTCGCCCGCAGGGACTTCGGCGAGAAGACGACGTTGACCGTGGGGAGCGCTCCCGGGAACGACGTGCGCATCGACGATCCGGCGGTCGCGCCTTCGCACCTGCGCGTCACCGTGGTCGGCGACTCGTTCCGGGTCGAGTCCGCTGACGGCAAGGCGACGTTCCGGGTGAAGGACACGGACCTCACAGATGCCACGCTGCCCCCGAGCAGCATCGGCGTCGGCCGCTTCACCCTGCGGCTCTCGCACCAGCGCTTCCCCGCGATCATCGTCTTCGATCCACAGAGCCCGCGCTTTGCGAGCTACAAGGGGCTCGAGTACTTCCCGGTGAACCTCGCCTACCGCTACGTGCTCCCGCTGACCGCCGCCGCGAATCCCGACACCGTGATCATCCTCTCGACCCGCGGCAACCAGCGGCACGCGCTCCGTGTCGGCCGGTTCGAGTTCGTGGTGGGCAACGCGGTGTGCCGCCTCGAGGCGACAAGGCTGCTCGAGCCGGGGGTCGGCGAGCGCGACCTCGGCGTGTTCTTCCGCGACGCGACGAGCGGCAAGCAGAGCTACGGGCTCGGGCGCTACGTGGACGCAGTTCCGCTCCCGGACGGACGCTACGTGCTCGACTTCAACCACGCATACAACCCGGCGTGCGCCTTCTCGGAGCACTACAACTGCCCGATCCCGCCCAAGGCGAACACGCTCAAGGTCCCGATCCCGGCGGGCGAGAAGGACTCGCACTACCACGGAGAAGACGCGGCGCTCGATCATTGAGCGGCTGCTCCGCTCTGCAGCCGCCGCCTTCATCGTCGCCGCCGTCGTGGGCGTGGGCGCTGGCTTCGAAGCCTCGGCTCACGACGATTCGGTGATGCGTGGGCTCACCAGGCCCTGAGGGCCCGGGGCGTAGACCCCCAGAACGATCGCGGCCGCCGAAGGAACCGAGCGCAGGAGCGCGGGCAGCGCGACCGAGCGTCAGTTGCCCCGGCTACCCCTCCTCCGCCCACTGCATCGGCGCGATCGCGGGGCCGCGCTCGCGCCGGGCGAGCAACACGCGCGGGCGTCCGGCGAGATCGTCGAGCAGCGTGACGCCGCTCCGGCGCGCATCTCGGCCAGCTCGAGCGCGAGCAGGCCCCCCGCCACGAGGTGGAGCGGCGCATCGTCCACGATCTCGCGCAGGGCCTCGAGCCCGGTGGCGCCGGAGAACAGCGCCTGCTGCGGCTCGAAGCGGCGCACGTCGTCGGGCAGCAGGTCCCACTCGCCGGTCGCGACGTAGGGCGGGTTCGACACGACGACCTCGAAGCGCTCGTCACCCCCGACCGCGCCGAACCAGTCGCCGCGCGCGAAGCGGACGCGCGCGGAGAGCCCGAGCGCGTTCGCGTTCTCCTCCGCGGTCGCGAGCGCCGCCTCGCTCGCATCGCTCGCCGCGACGACGGCCGCCGGGTACTCGGCGGCGATCGCGAGCGCGATCGCGCCCGAGCCCGTGCCGAGATCGAGCACCCGGGGCGCGCGCCAGCGCTCGGCCTCCGCGCGCAGCACGTCGAGCACGGCCTCGACCAGGCCCTCGGTCTCGGGCCGCGGCACGAGCACACTCGGGTTGACCGCGAGATCGAGGCCGCGGAACGCGGCGCGCCCCGTGATGTACTGGACCGGCTCGCCCGCCGCGCGGCGCGTGAGCCAGGATTCGAGCCGCTCGACCTCGGCCGGCACCAGCGCCCGCTCGCGGTCGAGAAGAACACCGCCGCGCCCCATGCCGAGGAGCCGGCTCACCAGCTCCTCGGCATCCGCTCGCGCGGAGGGCAGGTCGGGGAGCCGCGTGAGCGCGTGTCTCAGGGCTTCGACCACGGTGCGCACCATGCAAGCAAGCATACCGGCCCCGCTGGGGCTCCGCGAGGAGTGCCGCGTCGCAAGCGCCGAGACGCGAACCGTGACGCTTGCGCGGAGGGCGCCGCGAGCGCCGAGCACCGCGGCCGGCTGCGGGCACCGCCCCGCGCACCGAGCGCGGGGGCGGCGACCGTGTCCGCCCCCGCGTCGGCCCGGTCACCCCAGGGTGTCGACAATCATCATGAGGCATGAGACCGTGAGCAACGCGTTGTAGCCGAGGTTCCACCCGAACGCCGGCCAGAACCGGATCCCGAAGCCGCACCCAATCGCGGCGGCCCCTCCCCACCAGCTCTCTTCCTTGGGGTAGCCCGCGCCGGCGGCCGCCACGGGGGCGGCGACGATGCCGTTCGCGTGGGACGGCGCGGGGAGCGAGGAAGCGGCCGTCG
>VBOS01000074.1:11392-12782 GCA_005893185.1 Candidatus Eiseniibacteriota bacterium | reverse complement strand
TGACCACAAGCTGGGCCGCGCTCATGAGATGAGTGCATCCACGAGCGCGATGGCGCAGAAACCGCCGAACATTGCGAACCCGGGAGTTCCGATGTAGGCGAAGCCCAGCCGGCATCCGAATGACGCGGCTTCGCCCCACCAGCTTTGCTGCGTGGGAGCGCCGGCCGGGCTCGCACTCGACGCCGCCGGCCGACCGCCGTCGCGCTTCTGGGCGTGCGAGGCCGCGGGGACGGAGAGGATGGCGGCGGAGGCGAGAACCAGGGCGAGGAAGAGCTTGATTGCGTGCTTCATGGGATGGATTCCCTGGGGGCGGGTCAGGATTCGGTGATGATTACGTGGGCGCACATCACGAGCGCGGCGGCAAGGCCCAGTCCGCTCGACGCGGCAGCGATCGAAAGCGCGCAGCCCGCGTAACGCAGCAGCTGCGGCCACGATTCGGTGCCGGGGCCGCCGATGTCGGCGTGCAGGGGACCGGCGGCGAACGCGAGTGCGAGGAGCACGACTCCCGCGGCGGTGAACGCCGTACGCGCGATTCTTCGAGTCATTCAGATCACCTCCTTTCGCAACGCGGCCGGGATCGAACGCTTCTTCGAGCCACACTTCTAGGGCAGCGGGCTCATCCCGCGCGCGAGATCGACCAGCCACCAGTTGGCGAGCCGGCCCAGGAGCCACGTCGCGAGCGTGGCCGCTGAATAGCGGCTGTCGCCACCAGGCGCGCGACGCACAGCAGGCCGACGCCGCCGAATGAGGCGCGGAACCCGGAGCCGGGCCCCGCCGCATCGCCTCGGACGGCACCGAGCCCGACGAAGACCTCGAGCGTCGACGCGAGCCATCCCGGGTGGGCTTCGGCGACGCGTGTGAGGCCCGAGGCCATCAGGTCCAGCACCGAGATCGAGACCAGCCACTCGAAGAGCCGTACGAGGCTCAGCCGGATCCCGCGCGCGCGCCACCATCCGAAGTAGAACAGGGCCTCGATCGCGCTTCCCGCGATGTGCCCCGCGGCTCCCAGTGTCGCAGCCACCTGGGCGTGGACCGTCGGCACGTCGTCCGGGACCGCGGCCAGGAGCCATTGCTCGATCTCGACCCACCACTGATACGCGACGAACGCGATCCATATCGGTGACCACAGCGCGCGGAACGCGCGCGGCATCTGGCGGTCACGCGCCGCCGATGCGCCGGCCGCCGGAACGACGCCGGCTGAGCTCACGAGCCGCCCTCCGCCCGCACGGACGCGGCAACACGCAGCGCTCGGCGAACTTCGAGCGAGTCCGAGAGCGGAGCGAGCGTGCGGATGAAGCGTCCGGCGCGGTCGAAACACAGAAGCTCGCCGTAGACGCGATGGCCCCAGCGATGGCGCCACGCGCCCGTCGAGTCCCAGCGCAGCTCGTCC
>VBOS01000074.1:0-11340 GCA_005893185.1 Candidatus Eiseniibacteriota bacterium | reverse complement strand
GCAGCGCGAGCCCGCGCGCGAGGCTCGCGCGGCAATGGGCGCAGAGCGGGTTGACCGCGACCGCCCAGGTCTCGATCGGCGCCCGACGCGCTCCATCGTCGCTCACCGGCTCCCGGCCGCCCTCGGGCTCCGGGCGCGTGCCGTGAGACTCCGGGCGCGCGTCCTCGGGCTCGGCTACGCGCAGCACGATCAGCCCCCCGTCGTCCCAGCGCGGGCTCTCCCACACCCGCGCGCGGTCGATGCGCCACAGCGCGCCGAGGGCGAGGAACGCCGCAGCCGCCAGCACCCAACCCACGCGCCCGGCGAACGACGTCCTCTTTTCCGAACCCATGAAGGCGACTCCGCGTGCGGGGGCGGGCGACTCGAGGGGCGACGGGGGAACTCGGACTCAGATCACAGCACGAGTCGTTCCGCGCGGGTTCCGGCGCCGCGCAAGCGTTTCGCCGCGCGGCGGTGTCCACGCCGGGGCTCGAGGTGTCCACACGGTGGGACGGTCTGTCGCGCAAAGCAGTTGGGCGCAGCGCTCGCACGCGCCGGATTGCGCGCCGACGACCGCTGGCTGGGCGCTGCGGCAGCGTTGCCCCGGCCCGCCGCGCCGAAAGCCGCGCCCCGATGCGAGCGCGCTACTTCTCCCCGTTCCCCATCGCCGCCAGGCGCTCGGCGACGTCGGCGGCGCTGAGCGCATCGGTCAGCTCGTGGAGGTCGCCTTCCATCACGTCGCCGAGCCGGTAGAGCGTGAGGTTGATCCGATGGTCGGTGACGCGCGCCTGCGGGAAATTGTAGGTGCGGATCTTGGCGCTGCGGTCGCCGGTCGAGACTTGCGAGCGGCGCTGGGCGCTGAGCTTGGCCTCCTGCTCCTCGCGCTTCTGGTTGTAGAGCCGCGCGCGCAGCACCTTCAGCGCCTTCGCCCGGTTCTTGATCTGCGAGCGCTCGTCCTGGCATGTGACGACCAGCCCGGTCGGAAGGTGCGTGATTCGCACCGCCGAGTCGGTGGTGTTGACGCCCTGCCCGCCGGGGCCGCCGGCGCGGTAGACGTCCACGCGCAGGTCCTGCTCCTTGACCTCGATGTCGACGTCCTCGACCTCGGGAAGCACCGCCACGGTCGCGGCCGAGGTGTGGATGCGGCCCGACGCCTCGGTCGAGGGCACGCGCTGCACGCGATGGACGCCGCTCTCGAACTTCATCTCGCGGTAGACGCCCTTGCCAGAGAGCGAGAACACCATCTCCTTGAAGCCGCCGACCGCGCTCGGGCTGGTGCTCAGCACCTCGACGCGCCAGCCCTTGCGCTCGGCGTGCTTGGTGTACATGCGGTAGAGGTCGGAGGCGAACAGCGAGGCCTCGTCGCCGCCAGTGCCGCCACGGATCTCGACGATCACGTTGCGGTCGTCGTCCGGGTCGCGCGGCAGCAGCAGGGCCTTCAGCTCCTCCTCGAGCTTCACGAGCTTGGCGCGAAGCTCCGGCAGCTCGGCCTCCGCCAGCTCCGCCAGCTCGGGATCGCCCGAGGCCGCCGCGCGCTCGTCGTCGGCGACGGTGCTCGCGATCTTGCGGTGCTGCGCGAGCGCCTCGATCGTGGGCTCGAGGGATGCGCGCTCGCGGGAGAGATCACGCAGCTTGCGCGCGTCGCCCGCCACCTCCGGCCGGCCGAGCAGGTCGGTCAGCTCGGAGTAGCGGGCCTCCACCTTCTTCAAGGCATCCCACATGGTCGTGATCCCGGGCGGCGGCGTGGTTACTGGATGAACGCGACTTCGGCGCGCGCGGCATCGCCTTCGCGCTCCATGGCCACTACGGTCTCGTCGCCGCGCACCCGCTCGAGCGCCGCGATCGCGACCTCGCACATCGACAGGTCGGGCTCGCGCGTCGTGAGAAGCTGGAACTGCATGCCCGGCCACACCAGCGCCCGCACCCACGGGTGGGCGTAGTACTTGCCGGAGAGCCGGATGAACTCGAACGCCACACCCGCGATCAGCGGCAGGCACGCGATCCGCAGCAGGTGATCGCCGATGTGGCGTGGTCTTCCGATGAAGGTGAAAGCCACGATGCTCACGACCACGACCAGGAACAGGAACGATGTGCCGCAGCGCGGGTGGAGGCGCGGGAAGCTCTGCACGCTCTCGGGGGTGAGCGGCGCGCGGTTCTCGAGCGCGTGGATCGCCTTGTGCTCGGCGCCGTGATAGCCGAGCACGCGCGCCATCTCCTTCCATTGGCTGATGAGCAAGAGGTAGAGCACGAACGCGAGCAGGCGGAAGAGCCCGTCCACGAGCCCGAATCCCACGCGATCCTTGAACCCGAGCCACGCCGTGATGCGCGCGGGCGCCACCACGAACAGCAGCACGCCGAGGCCGAGTGAGAGTGCCACGATCAGCGCCTGCGCCGCGCCCTGCCAGGCCGGCGCCTTCGGCGCGTCGCCGGTCTCCTTGGAGACCTCCTCTGCGCTGAAGTTGAGCGCCGTGATCCCGAGCGACATGGTCTCGAAAAGCGACACCGCGCCGCGCACGATCGGCAGCTTGAGCAACTGGATGCGCCGCGTCACCGACTCGAACGGTTTCTCCATCGCCCGCAGCGAGCCGTCGGGATGGCGCACCACGACCGCCACGCGCGTCGGCGAGCGCATCATGACGCCCTCGATCACGGCCTGCCCACCGACGGGAAGAAACGGCACGTGCCCTCCAGGTGGCCGGGCGCGCGCGGCGCGCCCGAAAGCGGCACGGCTCCCGGCCGGCGGTTCTCCGCCTGCCGGAAGCCGTGATCGCGTCGCTACTGCTTCGCGGTCTCTGCGGGTGTGGGCTCGGCCGACTCGGCAGCTGCGCTCTCCGCCGGCGCTTCCTTCTTGCTGTAGCGCCTGCGGTAGCGCTCGACGCGGCCGGCCTTGTCGATCAGCTTCTGCTTGCCCGTGAAGAACGGGTGGCAGTTGGAGCAGATGTCGAGGTGGATCTTGCCGTCGCTGGTGTGCGGCTCGATCGTGGTGCGGGTCTGCCACTCCGTCCCACAGCCGTAGCAGTGGAACGTGCGCAGTTCGTAAACAGGATGGATTCCGGCTCTCATGTCGAATTCTCCGTCTGGGCGGCGGTCCTTAGGCCGGCGGGCATCGCAGACGACGCGCGCGAGTTGGGCCGGGCGCTCCGCCCGAGTGAACAGCGGCCGGGGATTATGCATCACTCGGGCGGGGATGCCAAATCGCCGCGGACATGATGCACCGAGCCCCGCCCGGAGCATCGGGCGGGGCTCGGAATCGGAGTGTGCCTCGAACGGTCGTCAGCGCACCACGGCGATCCTTGCCTGGAGCACTTCGCGCTCGCCCGCCATCGTCACGACCATTCTCCCGAAGTAGATCCCGTCCGGGAGCGCGCCCGACACGCCGACCGCGAACGTGTGCACGCCCGCCTCCCGCGTGCCGTCAGCGATGCGCGCGACTTCGCGGCCCGCGGCATCGTACACGCGGGCCTGTCGTCCCCGTGCGCGCGTAGAACTGGAGCGCCTGGGGAGCGGAGGCAGAAGTTGGCGAGGCCAGCGGCTTGTTGGCCGCCATGCCGCTCAGCGTGCCGCCCAGGATCTGGAGATCACGCGTGGCGGAGATGGTGCCCCGCTCCAGCACCGTGGCGCCCGATGTCTGGATGTAGTTGGTCTCCGGAGAAACCACCAGCGTGCCCGCGATCCGGTTCGTGCCCTGGTTCACGAACTGCGCCCCGGCCAGCGTGGTGACGCCGCCTGCCGTTGTCACAAGCGTCCCTGCCGCCCCGAGCGTCACGTCGCGCAGCGTGACCGCCTTCTGGACCTGGAAGGAACCGGATTCGAAGCCCGGGCCGCGCATCGAAGCGGCCTTCCAGGCTTTCACCGAGCCGCCGCCCGCGTCCAGCCTGCCGCCTGTCACCGTCGCGCCGCTCGCGCCACCCAGGTAGACGTTGCCGCCGTCGGCGGCCAGGAGCCCGCCCGTGTTGTCGATCGCGGCCCCCTTCTCCAGCGTGATCGTGTCGCTCGAGGCCGAGATCGTCCCGTGGTTCGTGATCGAAGCTGCGGCCCCGCTGATCGAGAGTTTGCCGCGCAGTACGCGCACGCGCCCGCGATTCACGACGGGCCCCGGGAAGCGCGCGGACTGCGAGCCGCCGCAGTTGAAGTCCACCGTGCCCTCGTTCACGAACGGCGAATTGATGGTGCCGCATCCCGTGATCGTCTGGCCCGCTTGATTCACCAACGTCGCGCCGGTCCCGCTGCCGAGCGTGCCCCCATCGAGGATCATCACGCCCTTGCCACCCAGAAAGATCTGATAGTCGCCGTTGTAGATCCCGAAGTTGATACTGCCTTTGACTCTCACGGTCCCGTTGTTCGTGAGAGATGTGCCTGCGGCCATGAGATCCGCGTGGCCTGTGACGCCGAGCTCGGCTCCCGCCGCGACGGTGAGATTCTGCAGGGTCGCGATCCCGATGTTCACGGCGCCGCCTGCTTCGCCCCGCTGGACCGTCCCTTGGAAGAGCGTCCCGAGGCTCACCGTGAGGTCGCCGCCGTCGGCCACGAGCCTGCCGCCGAACCGGCTGTCGAGCGTACCGCCCATATCGTAGGGCATCTTGATCGAGAAGGTTCCGCCTCCGTCGCCACTCGTGATCGTGCCACCGTTGTTCATCACCAGCGGGCGGTTCACGTTCACCCCGCCCCCGTGGACGACGCGGATCGTGCCGATGTTGTGGACGACGCCGTTGATCTGGATCCGATAACCGGCGGGGCCGTCGCGCCCTGGCCGATCGTCAGCCCGGGGCCGCTGACCGACGAGCCGTTCAAATCGAGCGTGGCACCGGATCCGAGCGCAAGGCCGTCGATCGCGGGGTTGATGTCGAGCGTCACCTGATAGGCGCCGGAAAGCGCCGGCAGGACCGCGCTCTCGCCCGGAGCGTCCGGAACCTCGGCCGGGCTCCAGTTCGCGGGGTTGGACCACAGCCCGCCGGCCGGGTTGTTCCACGTGGCGGCGCCCGCGACGGCAACGAAACCGAGCGCGAGCACTCCCGCGAGGAGAAGTGTGCGCCAGGACGCGCGGGTGGACGAGTACCGAGTGTTGGGATGGGTCACGGAAGAATCCTCCTTTGCCCGCGAACCCTGGGGGGTGAACCCGGCCGGGCATGGCCGGGGCTCAGGGTACTACTGCATGCCGTCAGTTGATGACGGCGATTCTCGCGAGCGCCCGAGCGCGAAGCGGTACGCCCCCGCCTCGCGCGCGCCCTCTGCGATGCGCGCCACCTCGCGGCCGGCCGCGTCGTACACCCGGCCATCGACATCCGCCGCCTGCGGCAGCTCGAGGACGAACGCGGCGCCCGCCCCGGGGCGCGCGTAGAAGCGCAACGCCCCCGGCGCGGAGGCGAGGGCGGGCGAGGCGAGGGGCTTGTTGCCGCGCAGGACGCCGCCCAGGATCTGGAGTTCGCTCGCGGCGGAGATCGCGCCGCCCTCCACCAGCGTGGCACCCCCGGTCTGGACGTAGTCCGTGCCCGGCGGGACGACCAGAGTGCCCAGAATCCGGTTCGTGCCCTCGTTGACGAACTTGGCACCGCCGAGCGTGGTGACGCCGCGCGCGGCGGTCACGAGCGTGGCGGCCGACCCGAGCGTGACGTCGCGCAGCGTGGCGGCCCTGCGGACCTCGAATGTGAAGCCCGCGCCCGGCGTGCCCAGCGCGCCATCGCGCGGCCGCGCGATCTTCTGGCCCTGGACCGAGACGCCGCCCTCCAGCCTGCCCCCGATCACTGTCGAGCGTCGCGCCCTTCTCCAGGGTGATCGCTCCGCCCGCGGCCGAGATCGTGCCACGGTTCGTGGCCACGGCGCCGGGGGTCCCGCCGATCGAGAGGTTGCCGCGCAGGACGCGTAGCCGCCCGCGATTCACGAACGACCCGGGCAGCCGCGCGGGCTGCGGACCACAATTCAGATCCACCGTGCCTTCATTGATGAACGGCGGGTTGATGGTGCCGCAGCCCTGGATGGTCTGGCCCGCCCGATTCACCAGGATCGCGCCGGTGCCGCTGCCTAGGGTCCCTCCCTCCAGGACCATCACTCCCTTGCCGCCGAGGTAGATCTGATAATCACCGTTGTAGATCCCGAAGTTGACGGTGCCGGAAACCCGCACGGTCCCGTTGTTCGTGAGCGCGGTGCCCGCGGCCATGAGATCGGCGTGGCCGGTGACGCCGAGCTCGGCGCCCGCGGCGACCGTGACGTTCTGCAAGGTCGCGATTCCGATGTTCACCGCGCCGCCGCCCTGGCCCCGCTCGACCGTTCCTTCCAGCCACGAGCCGCACTTCACCATGAGGTCGCCGCCGTCGGCCACGATCCTGCCGCCGCCCCGCATGTTGTTGAGCGTTCCGCCGACTTCGCGGGGCATCATGACCGAGAACGTCCCGCCGCCGCGCGCGCTCGTGATCGTGCCGCCCGTGTTCTGCACGAGCGGACGGTTCACGTTGACCGTGCCTCCGTGGATCACGCGGACCGTGCCCGTGTTGAAGAGCAGCCCGTCGATCCGGAGCACCCCGCCCACGGCTCCGTCACCCTCCACCACGCCCAGGTTGTCCACACTCTTCTCGATCACGCCCGATCCCCGCACGGCCGTGCCCGCGTCGATGGTCAGCCCGCCGCCGGTCGGGTCCGCCATCCGCGTCGCGTTCAGGACGAGCGTTCCGCCGCCCTGGAGCCAGAGGCCGCCGGGAGAGTCGAGCATGCTGTGCTCGCCCGGGCCGACCACGATGGTGCCGGCGTTCCAGAGCACGCCTGTGGCCTGGACCACGTCGTCGGCTCTCGCGAGCAAGGTTCCGCCCGCGAGGTTCCGGATCCGCTTGCTGTCATACGTGCCGGTGAAGTTCCGGATCGTGCCGGAATTGGTGACCAGCTTGACGGCGGCGATCGAGAAGCCGTTGAGGTCGAGTGTGGGGTCGCCCGCGTCGATCTGCAGCGCGTCGATCGCGGGGTTGATGTCGAGCGTCACCTGATACGCGCCGGAGAGCGCGGGCAGCACGGCGCTCTCACCGAGCGAGTCGGGGACGTCGGGCGGGGTCCAGTTCGCCGGATTGGACCACAGGCCACCGGCCCGGTTGTTCCAGGTGGCCGCGCCCGCGGCCGAGGCGTGGCCCGCGGCGGGAGCGCTCGCGAGGAGAACCGGGAGCGAGCGAAGGGTGGCTGGGGGCCGCGTCGACGCCGCCCTTTTCTTCAAGTCAAGCGCCAGCGTATCCCCCAATCTCGCGGGCTGGTCCGCGTGGATCGGCTCGGCGCCTGCCTCGGCCTCGGCGCCTGCCACGTCGAATGTCTCCACGACTGACTGAGCAACTGCCGCGCCGGCGCCCGCCCGCGCGGCGGCGGGCGCTGCGAACGGATCGGGGGCGGGCGCTGCGGACGGATTGACGGCGGGCGCTGCGAACGGATTGGTCGCGAGCCCGGCGGCCGGCTCAGCGCGGATCGCCTCGGCCCGATGGGCAGCGGGCGCTTGGCTCGGATTGGCGGCCGGCACCGCCGCCGGACCGGGCTCCGATGAGACGGCGGGAGCGACCGCCGCCTCGGGCGGCACGGGGCGCACGAGCCCGAGCGCGACGAGAACCACCGCGAGCGCCGCGACTCCGGCGCCTCGCGCGCGCACGCCGAGAGCCCCACGTCGCACGCCATCGTCCAGCAGCGCGAGCAGCCGGCCCTCGAGCGTGGAGCGGCGCGCCATCGCGACCGAGACCGCACTCGCGAGCCGTAGCGCGCGGGCGCGGCGGGCGAGGCTGAGGAGGTGCGAAGCGTAATCGGGGGCGGCCACGCCCGACGACAGCACGCGGTCGTCGCAGGCGCGCTCGCCCTCGGCGCGCAGCCGCGCGAATGCGAGCCAGGCCGCCGGTTGGAACCAGTAGGTCGCGCACGCCAGCCAGGCGATCGACTGGGACAGCGGATCGCGCCTCGCGATATGCGCGAGCTCGTGGAGCAGCACTACCCGGCGCTGCTCCGGCCCCCACGACCCCGCCTCGACCGGCAGCAGGATGCTGGGCCGCAGGAGGCCGCACACGAGCGGCGCCCCGACGGCGGCGCTCGAGCGCAGCCTCGGCGCTTGCGCCACGCCGGCCTCGTGCGCAAGGCGCCGGAGCAGCGTGCGCCAGACCGGGTCCTCGACCGCCTCCGACCGCCGCGCAATCCGTGCCAGCCCCGCGTGGCCCAGAGCCAGCCATCCCAGAACGAGACACGTGCCGGCGAGCCACAACACGACAAGCAGTGAGCCTGGACTCACGAGCGCTGCGGGCCGGGTCGCGAGTGGCCCGGTCGCGAGCGGCCCGGTCGGGAGCGGCCCGGTCGGGAGCGGCCCGGTCGCGAGCGCGGTGGCCCCATGCCCGCCAGCGCCTCGCGTCACGCCGGTCGCTTCATGCGCCACCATCGACGACAGGGCGGGCACGTCGCCCACGCCGCTGCATGGCACGACGGAAGGAAGCGCGGCGCATCCCTCGGCCGCCCACTGCGGCCATCGGGGAACCGCGACGGCCAGCCCACGGGGCAGCGTCGCCAAGGCGGTGACTCCGAGCACCGCGTTCAACGTGAGCAGCCAGACGAAGTGGCGCGCGGCAGCGGAGCGGCGGCGCAGCAGCCACGCCGCCGCGGCGCCGATCGCCAGCACCACCGTAGCCTTGATCGAAAGGGCCAGCCCCGCCACGAGACCCAGGCGGTCGAGCACGCTCGCGTCGAAGCTCATCTCCTCCTTCCCCTGCGGCGGGCCTGTTCGATCACCCTGGCGAGACGATCCAGCTCCTCGTCGGAGAGCGGCTTCTCGCTCGCCCCGAGCATGGCCGCCACCGCCGATTCCATCGAGTTGCCGAAGAAGGTCCGCAGCAGGTGGCGGGCGGCGGAGTGCCGCACCTGGTCGGGATTGCCGGTCGGCCGGTGGACGTGGCGCGGCCCGTCCCACTCGTGGCGCACGTGGCCCTTTTTCTCGAGCAGGCGCAGCATCGCGCGCACCGCTGAGTAGCTCGGCGGGTCCGGCAAGTCGGCGAGCACCTCGCCGGCCGTGGCGTGGCCTCGCCGGTGCAGGATGTCCATGATCTGGCGCTCGCGGCGTCCGAGATCGGAAAGCGGGTTCCGCATGCGTGCCCTCCCGGCGATCGAACTGTGATGCTAATCAACTAGCACCATGCTAGTACACTACCACTTGTGCCCGGATCGCGCAACGACGAAATTCGAGGCCTTGGGAGGCCGGCGGCGGCGGGGCGCTGGTATCCTGGCCCAGGGGTAACGCGACTATCTCCGCCGCGGGATCGCGGTCCGGGGCAAGGCGGGGTACCCACGCGAAGCGCGGGTCGCGTTAGACCAGCCGCAGAATCGCGGCCGGATAGTCGATAGTCAACCGGAAGCGCCGCAACACGTTGGTCCCGACGATCCCGTCGAGCGCAACGCCCACGGCCCGCCCCAGCCCCTCCAGGAACTCCGCCACCGCCACGCGCACGCGGGAGATGCGCACAGCGCCGATCCCGAGCGAGGAAATCACCCCCGCCGAGGCTGCGACCGCTCCCCCGCCGCCGGTCATGCCCGCCACGCTCGCGGCTTGAACGTCGCACCTCCGCGCGACCTCCGGCGAGATCACCGTGATCGAGGCGCCGGTATCGAGCGCGAACTGAAACAGCCGCCCGTCCACGTCGACCGGGATCAGGATGAGCGGCTTCGCGGGATGCGCGAGGGTGAACGGCAGCTCGGCCCGTGCCGGGCGGCCATCGGCCGGCTCGTCGGGCGTGCACAGCGCAAGGATGTGCCGCTCGTAGTCCACGGTGAGGCGGTAGCGCCCGAGGAAGCTGTGCCCGATGTTGCCCCCGAGCGGATGGCCGATCGCGGCGCCGATGCGCTCGAGGTCGTCGCTCATGAGGATCGCCACATCCCGCGCCACAGCATCGCCGAGCGCCACCGACTCGGCCTTCCCGATCTGGACGGTGACCGGGCCGCCCGCGCCTTTGGCCTCGCGCGTCTGCTCGACCTTCACGCCCAGGCGCGCTCCAATCTCGGGGAGCAGCATGGCGTGGCTCGCGCCGGTGTCGAGCGCGCATTCGATCGGCTCCGATCCATTGAACCGGGCGGGGACGACGATCAGCGGCTGTTCGCCACCGATGAGGCGGAACGGAATCTCGGTGCGCATGGACTCCTTGGCTGGGCCCCTGGCTCGCCACCCGTGCGCCCGAGAATACCCGATCGTCGCGCTCACGTTTGACGAAGACCTTACGCCGCCTGAGCAATCACTGATTGTCAAAGCGGCGTGCCGGGGCTAGGCTCCCGCGTTCCTCGAGATCGGTCCGCGGCACGACCACTTCGGAGACCAGGGACGAGGCGAGCCGGAAGGAACCGGCGTCACCAGCAGCCGGGCGAGCCATCGCCCGGGAAAGGATTGGGTCATGGCACAGACACAGAAGACCCTGAGCGAGAAGGACATGTTCCTGCAGAGCTTTCAGCGTGAGATCCAGACGACGATCAAGCTGCTCAAGGCCTACCCGGCCGCCAAGGCGGACATGAAGCCCGCCGAGAAGTCACGCTCGGCTCGCGAGCTGGCCTGGGTGTTCGCGACCGAGCAGGGGGTCGTCGACATGGCGCTCAAGGGGAAGATCGACTTCTCGCAGCCCTCGCCGCCCGCGCCGAGCAACTACAACGACATCATCAGCGGGGTCGAGAAGGCCTCCCACGACACCGTGGCCAAGGTTTCGAAGCTGAGCGACGATCAGCTCAACAAGACGCTGAGCGACGATCAGCTCAACAAGACCATCCAGTTCCCGATCGGGCCCGGCAAGATGGGGGACTTCCGCGTCGCGGAGGTCCTGTGGATGACGGTGCAGGATCAGATCCATCACCGCGGGCAGTTCTCGGTCTACCTCCGCCTCGCTGGCGCGAAGGTGCCCTCGATCTACGGACCGACCGCGGACGAGACCTGGATGTAGCCTCTCGCACATCGGACGAACGCGAGGCCCGGGCGCTCAGCCCGGGCCTCGCGTGCATGGGAGCGGGGCTAACCGCGCGCGCTCGCGGAATCCAGCCGCCTGCGGCATGGGCGGGCACGCGTCCGAGGGGCCGCCCGAGGCCCGTCAGGCGGCTCGGCCGAGGGTGCTCACCCTCTCTCGCGCGCGACGCGGATCATCGCGGCGAGACTCTTCTCCACGTCCTCTTCGGTCGTCGCCCAGCTCGAAACGCTGATGCGCATCGCGCTCTGCCCCTGCCACACCGTGCCCCCGCACCAGCACGTGCCGTCGGCTTGGATCCCGGCGATGATGCGCTCGGTCGCTTCCGCTTCGCCGAATGAGACCAGCACCTGGTTCAGCCCCACCTCGTTGAGGACGCGGTAGCCTGCGCTCGCGAGACCCGATGCGAAGCGCCGCGCGTGGCGGCATGTGC
>VBOS01000472.1 GCA_005893185.1 Candidatus Eiseniibacteriota bacterium | reverse complement strand
GCCGCCGTCGCCCCCACGTTCGTGGGCCGGGTCTCGGTCGCGGGCAACGCGTTCGCCGACAGCAGCCGCATCCTGCGCACGTTCGAGCTCACGACCGGCGCCCGCTACTCCGAGGAGGCGGTCCGGCGGGGCATCCGCAAGCTCTTCGCGCTCGGCATCTTCAGCGACGTGTGGGTGGACTACGCCCCGCACGGCGAGACCATCGATCTCGTCATCCAGGTCCGGGAGCGTCCTCGGATCGGCAAGATCGAGTTCACCGGAAACCGCAAGAAAGAGAAGGCGGACCTCGACAAGAAGCTGTTCCTCAAGCTGGGCGAGAGCTTCTCGCCCACGACGACGCGTACGCAGGTGGACTCGCTGCTCAAGTTCTACCGGGACGAGGGCTTCGCGCGTGCCACGATCCAGGCGTTGGCCGACACCGTGAACCACGGCCGCGAGGTGAACCTGACGTTCGCGGTTCACGAAGGGGAGAAGGTCAAGATCGAGCGCATCGAATTCGTGGGCGCTCACGCCTACCAGGCCGCAACGCTCAAGAAGAAGACGAAGACCAAGGCGCGCGGCTTCCTCGGCGGCGGCGACGTCAAGGAGGAGCAGTTCACGGAGGACCGCGAGCGGCTCGAGTACTGGTACCACAGCAACGGCTACCGGGACATGCACGTGACCGGGGAGGAGCTGGCGCCCGGCAGCGCATCCAACCGGCTCGTGCTGCGGGTTTCGGTGGAGGAGGGGCCGCCGTACGATCTCGGCAAGGTGACGTGGACCGGCAACCACGTGGTCTCGACTCCCGAGCTCGAGCACGCGTGGGGCTGGAAATACGGACGCTACGACATCTCGAAGATCGAGCGCGCCCGGAGCTCCGCCTTCAGCGAGTACGCCGAGCGCGGCTACCTGTACGTGGGCATCGAGCCGCGCGAGACGGTGCGCGGCAAGAATGTGGACGTGACATTCGAGGTCACGGAAGGGCGGCCCTCGAACATCCGGCTGGTCTCGATTCAGGGCAACCGCAACACGCGGGAGAAGGTGATCCGGCGCGAGCTGTCCATGCACGAGGGCGAGCGGGTGGCCGCCTCCAAACTGCGGCGCACCCGCGACAACGTCTCACGCCTCGGCCTGTTCGAGGATGTGGGCGTGGATTTCGAGCCCGCCGACAGCAGCGACGTGGACGTGATCCTCAAGGTGAAGGAGAAACAGGTGGGGACGGCCTCCGCCGGCGCGGGCTTCACCAGCTCGACCGGCGTCACCGGCTTCCTCGAGCTCGCCCACAACAACGTGAACGGCAGCGCCCAGAGCCTGGCGCTCCACCTCGAGCGGGGCGGCAAGCGGGAAGACTACTCCCTGAGCTTCACCGAGCCCTGGTTCCGGGATACGCCCACGCTGCTCGGCTTCTCGATCTACGACACCGAGACCGAGAGCTTCCCCTATCGCGAGCGGCGTGTCGGCGGATCGGGGCGCATTGGCCGGCCGCTACGCTGGCCCGACTACTCGCGGGGCTCGGTCGCCTACTCGCTGGAGCGCGTGAGGGTCAAGCCGATCGGCGACGTGGTCGTGACCCCCGGCACCGTCACGACCGGTCCCACGCAGGACGGCGTCCGGAGCAGCGTGGAGCTCGGTTTCCTGCGGCTCACAACGGACAACCCTTTCTACCCGACACGCGGCACGCGCCTCGCGCTCAGCGACGTGTTCGCGGGCGGGCCGTTCGGGGGCTCGGTGAACTTCCACAAGCACCGGTACGAGGGCCGGCTCTACCTGCCCTCGCTCGCCCGGCGCGTGACCACCATGCTGCGGGCGCGGGTGGGGCTGATCGGCGAGTACGGCGACCAGAACCTGCAGATCCCCGACTACGAGCGGTTCCGTCTGGGCGGCGGGTCGACGCCCGATCCGTTGCGCGGCTACGACGACTACTCGATCGTGCCGAGCAAGTTCAACCGCTTCGTGACGACGACGACCACGCAGACGATCACCGTGCCGCTGCCGACGCCGCACGACTCCACGATCACCCTGACGAACGTCACCCATCTTCGCTACCCGGGTGGCCGCACGATGTTGTCCTACACGATCGAGCAGCAGTTTCCGATCGTCCATCCGCTCCACGGCGTGTTCTTCTTCGACGCCGGCAACGTGTGGGACCTGTGGCACGAGATCAGGCCCCTCGACCTCAAGATGGGCGCGGGTATGGGATTGCGGATGGAGATTCCGCTGCTCGGCAACGTCGGCTTCGACTACGGCTACGGTTTCAACCGGGACGATCACCCGCGCGCGGTCGGCCACTTCCTCATCGGCAACGTAATCTTCTAGTCTGGCCCCCATGCCTCGACGAACCTGGAAACGCCTGGGCGGCTGGCTTCTCCTGGGCCCCGTGCTCATCTTCGCGCCGGCCCGCGCCGCGGACGTCCGGATCGGCTATATTGACTCGGCTCGGATCTTCCAGGAGTACAAGGTCGCGCAGGACGCCCAGGCCCAGTTCGACCGCAAAGTCGAAGGCTGGCGCACGCAATCGGCCGAGAAGGAAACCCAAGTCAACCAGCTGCGCGCGGAAGTCCGCGACCAGGGTCCGATCCTCTCGACGCTGAAGCGCCAGGAGAAGGAGGAGGCCCTGCAGAAGGCGATCAGCGACTACGAGGGCTTTCTGCAGCAGATCTGGGGGCCACAGGGTCAGGCGGTGAAGGAGAACGAGCTGGCAACGGGCGTAGTGGTCGCGCAAATCCGCTCGGTCGTGGAGAAGATCGCGACGCAGAAGGGGCTGATGATGGTCCTCGATGCCGCGAGCGGCTTCATCCTGTATGCCGACCGCACGCTGGACCTGACGAACGAGGTACTGCAGGAACTGAACACGCAGTCCAAGACGGGCTCCCCGCGCTAGCCTTGGAGGGCGCCATGATTGTGCGAACACTGGCCGAGCTGGCCGCAGAGCTCGACGGCGACGTGGTCGGCGACGGCTCGACCCTGATCCACGGCGTAGCCGGAATCCGCGAGGCCATGCCCGGCGACATCACGTTCCTGGCCAACACGCGCTACGAGTCGTACCTGACGGAGACGCGGGCCTCGGCCGTCATCTGCTCGCGGGAGCCGCGCTTCGCCGCGATCCCGCTGCTGCGGGTCGAGAACCCCTACCTGGCATTCCAGCGCGTGGTCCGCGTGTTTCGCCCCGACCCGTACCGCGCCGCGCTGGGCATGCACCCGACCGCCGTGGTCTCGCCCCAGGCGACGATCGGCCCGGAAAGCTCGATCGGCGCCCACTGCGTGATCGAAGCGGGAGCCAGCATCGGCGCGCGTGCCGTCCTGCTCCCGGGCTGCTACGTGGGCCCGCTCGCTGCGATCGGCGAAGACACCTTCCTCTACGCCAACGTGGTGGTGCGCGAGGAGTGCGTCATCGGGGCGCGCTGCATCCTGCATCCGGGCGTGGTCGTGGGCAGCGACGGCTTCGGCTTCGCGTTCGACGCGGGCCGCTACCACAAGGTGCCGCAAGTCGGCAACGTCGAGGTGGGCGACGACGTCGAGATCGGGGCCAACACCACGATCGACCGCGCCACCACCGACTGCACGCGCATCGGCGACGGAACCAAGATCGACAACCTGGTTCAGATCGGCCACAACGTCGTGATCGGGAAGCACTGCATCATCGTGGCGCAGGTCGGAATCTCGGGCAGCACGCAGCTCGAGGACTTCGTCACGCTCGGCGGGCAGGCGGGCCTCATCGGACACATCCGAATCGGGGAGCGCGCCATGGTCGGGGCCCGGAGCGGCGTCACCAAGTCGATCCCGGCGGGCGAGGTGTGGACCGGCTATCCGGCTGCGCCCCACGGACTATGGAAGCGGCTCACGGCCATGGTGCAGAAGCTGCCTCAACTCTTCCAGCGGGCGCGCGCGCTCGAAGAGCGAGTCGAGCGCCTGGAGCGGCAGAAGCAGCCGGAGGAAGTGCGTTGAGCGAGCGCATGCAGCGCACCATCGCCCGGCCCGTTGAGTTCTCGGGCACCGGCCTCCATACCGGGGAGACCGGCCACGTCGCGCTGCGTCCCGCCGCTGTCGGCACGGGGGTCCAGTTCGTGCGCACCGACCTTGCGGGCCGGCCCGCGGTCGATGTGCGGCCCGAGAACGCCCACTTCGACCCGCGCGCCGGACGGCGCACGATCCTCCAGCGCGACGGCGTGCAGATCCACACCATGGAGCACGTGCTGGCGGCGATCGCGGGGCTGGGCCTCGACAACCTGATCGTCGAGACCGACACCATGGAGATCCCGGAGCTCGACGACGGCAGCGCGGCTCCCATCGCCAGGCTGCTGTGCGAGGCCGGCTACGATACGCAGGACCGCCCGCGCCGCCACATCAAGGTGACGAAGCCCGTGTACTGGCAGGAAGACGACGTCGCGCTCTCCGCCGAGCCGTACGCCGGGTTTCGCATCACGTTTACGATCGACTACGACCACCCGTTGATCGGCCGGCAGACGGTGTCGTTCGACATCGACGAGCAGACCTTCATGCGCGAGATCGCTCCGGCGCGCACGTTCGTGCTGGAGCGCGACCTCGAGCTGCTGCGGCAGGCCGGCTGGATCAAGGGCGGCAAGCTCGAGAGCGCGGTCGTGGTGGGCGAGAACGGGCTCAGGAACCCCGAGGGGCTGCGATTCCCCGACGAGTTCGCGCGCCACAAGGTGCTCGACCTGCTGGGCGACCTGTTCCTGCTCGGCGGCCCGCTCCTGGGTCACGTGCACGCGCTGCGCTCGGGCCACCAGAGCCACGTCGCGTTCGTCCGCCACCTGCGCGAGACGCTGCCCCTCCCGGGGCGCCGGCCCGGCGGGTCGCCCGACGAGTGGGACATCACGGCGATCATGGACATCATGCCGCACCGCTATCCCTTCCTGCTGGTGGACCGCATCACGCGCCTCGAGGAGGGCCGGCGGATCGAGGGCATCAAGAACGTCACGATCAACGAGCCCTTCTTCCAGGGACACTTCCCCGGCCATCCGATCATGCCCGCGGTCCTGATCATCGAGGCCATGGCGCAGATCGGCGGCCTCCTGCTCCTGCACTCGGTCGACGACCCCACGGACAAGCTCATGTACTTCATGGGCATCGACGGGGCGCGCTTCCGCCGCCCGGTGACCCCGGGCGACCAGCTGCGCTTCGAGCTCACGCTCCTCAAGCTCAAGGGTGTGACCTCGAAGATGCGCGGCGAGGCCTACGTCGGCAACCAGCTGGTGGCCGAAGCCGAGCTGCTCGCAACCGTCGTGGACCGCCGCGCCCCATGAGCACGATGGTCCATTCCGCGGCGTTCGTGGACGAGCGCGCACAGATCGGAACCGGCGTCGACATCGGGCCGGGGGCCGTGATCGGCCCGAACGTTCGCATCGGCGACGGCGTCACGATCGGCAGCAACACGCTGCTGACCGGCTGGACCCGGATCGGGAACGGCTGCCGCATCCATCACGGCGCCGTGCTGGGGAGCCCGCCGCAGGATCTCAAGTACTCGGGCTCCGAGCCTTCGTTCCTCGAAGTCGGCGAAGCCACCGAGATCCGCGAGTACGTGACTGCGAACCTCGCCACCGAGCCCGGGGCCACGACCCGCATCGGCCGCAACTGCATGCTCATGGCCTACGCGCACGTGGCCCACGACTGCTCGCTGGGCGAGCACGTGATCGTCGCGAACGCCGTCCAGATGGCGGGCTATGTCTCCATCGAGGAGTGGGCGATCGAGGGGGGCGG
>VBOS01000471.1 GCA_005893185.1 Candidatus Eiseniibacteriota bacterium | reverse complement strand
TACGCAGCTCGTGGACGACCCGCCCGGCGCGCGAGCTGTCCATGGCCGCGGCGTTGTAGTCCTGGATTTGCGTGCTGGTGAGCCGATTCCCGGCCGCAGCGAGGGTCGCCCCCGTTGTGAGGAGAGCGAGCGCCGCTGCGACCATGGGGCCAAGCCGGCGGATCATCCGAACGGACATGAGGATTACCTCAAGAGGGAATACGCTGTTGGACAGGTGTGCAGGAGTCTTGCCGCGCGGACCAGCGCCGCCCATTCTACGCGATCGGGGGCCGGCGAGGTGAACTGTGGATCCCTGGCCCGGGCGTCCCCGACGGTTATCGGCGGCCCGCGGTCCTCCCGCGACCGGGCCAGGCATCCCTTGAAACTCCGCCAGCCGATCGCGCGTATTCAGGGCCGAGGCCGTTGAGACCGCAAAGGGAGGCCACCATGATGCGCGCTCGTTTTCTCGTCGCGATGGGGGTACTGGTCGTCGTCGGATGCTCGGGCAACCCGCCCAGGGCGGGCGCGGACACCAGCCCCTACCGTCTGCACATCCAGGGGCATCTCGGTTGCGGCCTGAGGGCGCTCGAGATCGAGGTGCCGTGGGATTCGGACAAGAGCGGGAGTCCCTTCAACTTCACCGCGGACGCCAGTGACGACATCGACCTGGACCGTTTGCGCTGGGCATGGGCGGCGCTCCAGAAGCTGCCCGAAGGGCGGACGGTGACCTTCCATACCGGCTCCGAGACGATCCGGGCGTCATCCTGGGCGGGCTTTCTGGTGCTGGAGCCCCGCCACCTCGATCGGGACGATCACCACTCGCGCATCAAGATCCCCGACTACATCGTCAACGCGATCCTCGACCACGACGGCCGGCTGACCGATCGCGACCTCGAGCGACTCGTGCGCGAGCGCGGCCGGGTCACCCTGGTGAAGATCAATTCCGACCAGGGCGGAGCGTCGGTGTGGATGGAGCGCGCCGGCGAGCCGGGTGACTGAGGCAGTCGCCTGAGGTCTACGCCAACTC
>VBOS01000470.1 GCA_005893185.1 Candidatus Eiseniibacteriota bacterium | reverse complement strand
CCTCGTCGTCGCTCGAGCGCTCGCGAGAGCCCTCCCTCGCCTGGAAGGACGGGAGCGTTGCGGCGAATGGTCACGCGAAGCTCGGCGGTCCCCGCGTGGTCCTCTATTCACCGGGCATGGTCGGTCTGGGCCACATTCGCCGCAACGCGTCCATCGCGCACGCGCTGCGGTGCTCGCCGCTACGACCGAACGTCGTCATGGTCGCAGAGGCCTGGCAGGCGGGCGCGATCCCGATGCCGAGCGGCGTCGACTGCGTGACCTTGCCGGGGATGCAGAAGAACGTGGATGGAAGCTGCCGCCCGCGATCGCTCGAGGTCTCCCATCGCGACCTCGTCTCCCTGCGCGGCGAGATGATCCGCAGGCTGATCGAGGTCTTCGAGCCCAACGCCCTGATCGTGGATCACCTGCCGTTGGGCGCGGCGCGCGAGCTGCAAGGGACGCTCGAGCGCGTGCGGCGGAGCGGGAAGACGCGCTGCATCCTGGGCGTGCGTGACGTGCTCCAGGACAACGAGACCGTCCAGGCGGCGTGGGCGGACGGGGACAATCTGAACGCGATCCGCGAGTACTACGACGCCATCTGGGTGTACGGCGACCCGGCGGTGATCGATCCGGTCAAGGAGTACGGCGTGTTCGATTCGGTGCTGGATCGCGTGCGGCACACGGGTTACCTGGACCAACGCCTGCGGCTCGATTTCGCGGTCAGCAACGGCGACGCGCCGGCCCTGAACCTGCCGGCGGGACCGATCGCGCTCTGTCTGGTCGGAGGGGGAAGCGACGGGGGAGCCCTTGCCCAGGCGTTCGTCCAGGCGGACCTCCCATGGGGCACCACCGGCCTGATCGTGACCGGGCCCTACATGCCGGAGGCCACTACCCGCTCCCTCCACGAGATCGCGGGGCACCGGGGCTTCCAGGTGCTCGACTTCGTCCCGGACCCCGTGCTGCTGCTCGACCGCGCCGAGCGCGTCGTGGCGATGGGCGGCTACAACACGATGTGCGAAGTGCTTTCGTTCGAGAAGCACGCCCTCATCGTGCCGCGCGTCCTGCCCAAGCCCGAGCAGTGGATCCGTGCCCGGCGCATGCGGGATCTCGGCCTGGTCGAGGTCCTCCATCCCGAGCAGCTCACCCCGGCTGCGATCACGGAATGGCTGGCTCGTGACCTCGGGGCCCCGCCGGCGTCACGCAGGCGGATCGACATGGCCGGCCTCCAACGCATCCCCCTCTTTCTGGCGGAGCTGCTCGGGGCCGCCGCCCCCGCCATCGGACCGAAAACCAATGGTGACATCCACGTCCACGCCGACCCGAACCGTCCTGCTGTACGCGCAGGATAGTCGCGGGCTCGGACACATCACCCGGGCGCTGACGATCGCGCGGCACCTGCTCGCGAGCCACCCGGACCTGGTCGTTTACATCGCGACCAAGTCCCCGGTCGCGAGCCAATTCGAGGTGCCCGAGCGCTGCGACTACATCAAGCTGCCCACGCGCCTGACCCCCGCGACCTGGAATGCGACCGCCGACGACGAAGAGGAGGCTCGCCGCCGATTCCGCGGGATCCGCTCCGTGCTGCTGCGCGAGGCCGCGCTCGGCCTCGCTCCGGACCTGGTGCTGGTGGATCACGAGCCTCTGGGCTCGTCGGGGGAATTCCGCGACGGCCTCTACGCGCTCAAAGAGCGCCACCCCGCGACGAGGTTCGTGTTCGGACTGCGCGACATCATGGACGAAACCGACCGTATCCGCGATCAGTGGCGAGCGCTGGGCGTTTACGAGGCGTTCGAGGAGCTGTACGACGGCATCGCGGTCTACGGCTGGCCCCGGCTCTACGACGTGGCGCAGGCCTACGCGATCCCGGCCTCCACCTGCTCGAAGCTGCACTACTGCGGCTTCATCGTGCGCCAGCCGCCCGCCGCCGGCCGCGCCGCGCTGCGGCGCGAGCTGGACCTCCCACCCGATGGGCCCTTGGTGTTGGCCACGGTCGGGAGCGGCAGCGACGGGTTCCCGGTGCTGGAAGCCGCGGGCACAGCTGTGGAGCGGCTGCGGGCGAGGATGCCGGCCCTGCATGCTGTCATGGTCACGGGGCCCTACATGCCGGCCGAGCATCAGGCGCTGCTCCAGGAGCGAGCCAGCCCGACGTGCCGCGTGCTGCCTCAAGCCGACACGCTCCGGCTGATGGCCGCCGCCGATGCGGTCGTGAGCATG
>VBOS01000469.1 GCA_005893185.1 Candidatus Eiseniibacteriota bacterium | reverse complement strand
CGTGAGCTATCCGACGATCAAGAACCGCCTGAATCGCATCGGCGCGCTGCTGCCGTTCGTCGAGGTCGCGCCGGAGCCGGAGCCGGCGCCCCCGTCCACGAGCGAGCTGCTCACCCGCCTCGAGCGCGGTGAGCTGAGCGTGGAGGAAGTTCTCAACCAATTGCGTCAGAAGGAGTCGTCATGAGCGAAGAGACCCGCCGTGTGCTGGACCTGCTGGCAAAGGGCAAGATCACGGTGGACGAAGCCGACCGGCTGCTGGCGGCGATCGGGCCTTTGTCCGCCGGCTCCGCAGCCACCGGGGCCGCGGGGAAGGGAGCCGCGACCGGCGAAGCTCCGTCCCCCAAGTACCTGCGCATCACCGTCACCAAGACCCGGAGCTGGCCCAGCGACGACGGGGAGCAGGCGCGTCGGGCTTGGATGTGGCCCGGCTACATGGGCGGCCGCAGCCGTGAGGTCACGATTCGCGTGCCGGTCGCGCTGGTCCGCAACGGCATGCGTCTCGGGGCCATGATTCCCGGCCTCACCGGAGCGGACCTCCAGGCACGTCTGCGCGAGCGCGGCGTGGACGTGGATCTCTCCAAGATCGACGTCGACACGATCGACCAACTGGTGGGCGAGTTCGGGGAGATGAACATCGACGTCGTCTCGGGGCGCGGAGGCAAGGCACAGGTGCGCATCACCTGCGAGTGAGTGCGAGCCCCGGGGGCCGTCGCCGCGGAGCGTGCCAGGGACATCGAGGACCCGTAGCCGAGAGTGGTCTCACGCCGGTGAGTGGGCCTTCGCGGCCGCCGTGGTCGCGTTGTGGGTCGCGCAGCATCGCGCGTGGGCCGCGCTGCACGTTGGGGCGGGCCGGCCGGTTTCAACGGCGCTGGGCGCCGTGTTCGTCGCCGGCTACCTCGCGCTCGTGCTGGTCCGGGTCCGCGCGCTCGTCGCGGATCCCGAACGGCTCGTGCGGTTTGCCACGCGGCAGACGAAAATGGATCCGCTGGCGCCGCGCACGACCGGCGAGCAGCGGCTGTTCGCGGTGCTCGCGGTCACCGCGGGACTGTGCGAGGAGTTCCTCTACCGCGGCTTCGCGCTCTGGTACTTCACGCAGCTGGCTGGATCCGTGGCCGGCTTCGCGCTGGCGGCGGTGCTGTTCGGCCTCGGGCACCTCTACCTCGGCCGCATGCACGTGGTGCGGGCCGCGATCGTCGGAGCCGTGTTCGGGCTGCTCGTGATCGGCGCGGGCTCGCTGTGGCTGGCAATCGTGCTCCACGCTGCCATGGACCTGATCGGCGGCGCGGTCGGCGGCCGTGCGTTCCGCGCCGCGGAGCAGCACGCCACCGCCGGGGCGACCCCACCCGCCTGATTCGCGCGCCGCGCCAACCGCGCGAACTGGCCAAGGAGGGGCGTCTACTTCGTCCGGCTCACGGGTATTCCGTTTCGAGACCGTTCGCTCCGACTGCTCGGGACGACTCCACCGGCGGGCCCCGAGCATCTCGCGAGCCCGGAGGCTGGGCGGCTCTCCACCGCAAGGGCCCAAACGACCCTCGCCCGCGCCTGCTACAACTTGCTACGGTCTCAACTTCCCAACGCGTCCTCGCCGAAATTTGCAGACCCTCGCCTACAACTCGCCCCTCCCCCTACGCCACCACCGCCACGCTCCGCGGTCGCGTCCGTCTCCTCCGGCCTCCGTCCGGAGAGCAGCCGCTCGACGGGAAGCATTGCCAGGGGCAGGACCGCTGGAAACGTGAGGTAGAACAGCCGGCCGATGTTCGCGTAGGCGAGGATCGGGGCCGCGATCACAACCGGGACCAGCAGGGCCAGGCGGAGCATGGGGTCCCTCCACTTGCCGGCGCGCATCAGCATGACCGCCCCTGCGAGCGCCAGGAGCCACACGACCCCGAACGCGATGCTTCCGTCCACTCCGATCCAGAGCAGCCTGCGGCCGGACGTCAACGTCGCTCGCAGATTCTCGAGCGTGTCCGCGAGGCTGTAATTCCAGCCCAGGGTGGTGGGACGTATGACGAAGCGGAACACTAGATAGGCCGCGATTCCCGGCAGCGAGCGGGAGCTCGAGCGCGAGAATCGGCACGAGCACGAAGGCCGTGGTCTCCTTCGCGAGCATCCCCACCGCCACCATGACGAGCAGCCCGAGGTCCCAGTCACGCAGCACGCACACGATCGCGGCCACCAGGAAGAAGTACGACACGGCATCTGTCAGCGGGAGCCCGGCGAAATTCACGACCGGGAACCCGGTCATGAACAGCAGGCTCGCGATCATGCATTCTGCTGCGGCAAAGCCGAGCGTCTCGCAGAGCAGGAACGTGAAGTACGCCGCGCCGGTCAGGCCGAGGAAGTCGACGGCGCCGAAGCGGAACTTGATCAGCTTGTCCGGCGTGATCTGGTAGAGGCTGGCGATCGAGGCCGGCAGCGGCGGAACCAGCCGGGCGAGATAAGGAGCGAGGATGCGGTAGCGAAACGGCTTCGGGATGCTGTCGAGCGGCACACCGTCGTACATGTGGATGTAGCTCCCCGTGTCGCCGAGCCAGCCACCGGTGGCCGGGTCGGAGATGGCGATGCGGCTCACCGACAGATAGATGAGTGGGAGGGCGACGTTCAGGCACAGCAGAAGCACGAGGAGAGGCTGGCGCGCACCCGGCCATCGCATGGCGGAAGTCCGGGGGTCGGGGCGTGTCTCAGCGGCGCGCGTCGGTCCCAGGGCGAGCCCCCGCGAAGTCGTCGAATCGCTGCGCAAGGATCCGCGGCAATGCCATCGTCCCGCAGCGTGACCCAGCGCCTGCCGTCCACCTGAACCGACCTCAACTCTACAGCACCACCACCGCGTCGAGCCACCCGACGAGGTCGCGCACCGCCTGCTCGCGCACCGGGTCGTTGAAGATCTCGTGGTAGCCGTCGCTGTAGGTGATGAGCCGGCAGAGGTCGCGCGGGGCGGCACCGCAGAACTCGAGCGAGCCGCGAGGATCGACCACGCGGTCGGCGGCGCCATGGAGGACGAGCACCGGCACATCGAGCCGGCGCGCCCCGCGCATCACGCGCTGGCGGGCCTCCTCGAACGCGAAGTAGAGGCGCGGGCTGATCTTGTCGTGCACCAGCGGGTCGGACTCGCGCAGCGCGAGCACATCGGGGTCGCGCGACATCCCGCTCTCCTCCAGCCCGTGGGGAAAGCCGCTCGACGGGCTCGTTCCGGGCGCGACACGGTCGAGCACGAGCTTCCACCATGGAGCGATCGTGCTCCTGAAGGCCGGTCCCGATGCGACGGCGGCGTGGATCTCCTTCGGGTGAGCGAGCGCGTGGTCCAGCGCCATCACGGCGCCCATGCTGTGACCGAGGAGCACCCGGGGCAGGTCGGGCGGCTGGCCCGGCAGCCCGTGGGAGGCAGCCAAGAGACGCGGCACGACACGATCGCGGATCGCGATCCACGACGGGATGTCGCCCCGCGCTCCGGGAGCCTCGCCGTGGCCGGGCAGGTCGACCGTCACCACGGTGAAACGCGCGCGAACGAGGTCGGCCGCGAGGGCTGCGTAACGCCCGCCGTGTTCGCCGAGCCCATGGACGACCGCGACCAGGCCCCGCGGGTCGTGCGCGCACCAGGCGCGAGCCGGAAGCGCAGCTTCGTGACCGATCCCGAGCTCGATGCGCAGGGCGGGGACGGCGCCGACCGACGGATTCATCGGGGCTGCAGAAGGTCCGGGCGGACGCCGGCCGCGCGAGGCTCCATGGCGCGGCGCGCGTGCCGAGCTGCGGTTCGATGGTCGCATGTCGCGCCCATGGAGCACCTGCTTCCGCTATACGACCAGGACTGCGTCCAGCCATCCGACCAGGTCGCGCACTGCCTGCTCGCGCCCTGGATCGTTGTAGATCTCGTGCGAAGCGTCGCGGTAGGTGAGGAGCCGGCAGAGATCGTGCGGAGCTGCGCCGCAGAACTCGAGCGAGCCGTGCGGGTCCACCACGCGGTCGGCGGCGCCGTGCAGCAGAAGCGCGGGCACCTTGAGCTGGCGGGCTTCGCGCATCACGCGTCGCCTCGCCTCCTCGAAAGCGAAGAGAAGACGAGGGCTGATCCGTCCGTGCACCCGGCGGTCGGACTTGCGCAGGGCGAGCACCTCGGGATCGCGCGACATCCCGCCCTCGTCGATTCCGTGAGGGAATCCGGCCGAAGGCGCGACCACCCGCCCGACCATTGCCAGCGCGAGCTTCCACGACTTCGGCCTCACGCTCATGAGAGATGGGGCGACCGCCACGACCGCGAGGATCTCCCGGGGATGGGCGAGCGCGTAGTCCAGCGCCATCACGCCCCCCATGCCGTGACCGAGCAGCACGTGCGGCAGCTTCAGCGGCTGCCCGGGCAGGCCACGCGAGGCCGTGAAGAGAAGCGGCACGATCTGATCCCGCACCCGGGTCCACGACGGGATGTCGCCGCGCGGCCCCCGAGCTTCGCCGTGGCCCGGGAGGTCGAGCGCGACCACGGTGAAGCGCGCGCGGACGAGATCGCCCGCCAGCGCCGCGTAGCGCCCGCTGTGCTCGCCGAGCCCGTGGACGATCGCGATCAGCGCGCGGGGATCGCTGGCGCACCACGCGCGTCCGGGCATGGACGTGCCGCGCTCGAAGCGAATCTCGATGTTGCTCGCCGGCACCGGCCCCGAGGCAGGATTCATCTGGTCCGCGGGCCGGTCGCGATCAGAACGAGCGCACCGATGGGTCGCGCCCGTGCCGCTCGAGGACGAAATCGACGATGTCCCCCACCGTGCGGATGCGCAGCAGCTCATCCGGCTCGATGCGGACGCGGTAGCGGTTCGTCAGGACGGCCATCAGCTCGACCAGGTCGATGGAATCGGAAGCCAGGTCCTCGATCACCGATTGCTCCGAGACCGTCTTCCCGCTGGCGTAGAAGACGCCTCGGACCGTCTCGAGAATTTCACCCCTCATGGCCTCCCCCCGAAGTATTCGACGAACGGCGAGGTCTGGATGATGTCCGAATATACCGCCTCGTCCATGAGCTGGAAACGACGCATCGTGTCGTCGACTTCGGCGGCGCGCCCGTTGCCCGCGTACTGGTCCAGCTCCTTCCGAATCCAGTCCAGATGGTAGGCCTCGTCGTCGATCAACTTTTCCAGCGCCTTCCTCACGAGCGGGTGAACGCCTGCGAGCTCCAGATGCCTGCGGTAGTGGGCGACGGATCGCTTCTCGAACACCTGGGTGAGACAGAACACCTCGATGATGTCCCGAGGCAGCCCCAGGCGCTTGCCGTATTCGGACTGATAGGTGCGCGTCACCTTCACGGGGCGACATCCGAGCGCCGTGATCGTCGCCGTCCACTCCCAGGCGTGCTGGGCTTCCTCCAGTGCGTGTCGTGTGAGCGGAACGCGGTACTCGTCGTGATCGGTGTGGAGGGCGAGCTTGCCGAACAGCACGGCGCCCGCCAGCTCGCAGGCGCGGTAGTAGCTCAAGACGTGCAGCTCGTCTTGCGAGATCATGGCGTTCACGTCTTTTCACCCACGGCGTCGCTCATGCGCCGGCCCACGAGTCGCCCGACCATCTCGTTGAATCGCGCGATAGCCTCGAGATTGTCGTCGCTGGCCGGCGACACCCGCGGCAGCACGTAGGCGCCCACATGCGTGAAGTGAATGGCCTGATCCAGGACGACGTCCCTGAGCCCCGGCTCCCGCCGGATGCGCGCTTCGAGCAAGTCGAACGCGAACTGCGCATGCCGGACTTCCTCTCCGGCGAGGCGCGGAAGAAATCCCTTCGCGACCGGCTCTTCGGTCATCGCCGCGAGCTGGGAGAAGAAAGCTGCCGCGAAATGCTCCGTGGCCATGAAGTTGACGAGCTCGCCGGTCTTGTCCGCGTAGACGTGCTCGCGGTCCCGGGCGCGGACCCGGACGACGTCCGCATCGGTCACGGTCGCGTGCCCCACGACCTCGAGATAGCGTCGCAACACCGTGTAGTGCCCGTAGGCCTCGAACGCCTCGATGGTGAAGACCGACGTTGCATCGACGTCGTCCCAGAAGAGCTCGCACATGCGGCTTACGAAAACCGGCAGGTAGCTCTCGATGAGACAGGCCTCTCGCAGGCAATCCAGGACGCGCGGCGTGCGCAGCGCGCACTCTCGATCGACCGCCGCCCAATCGATCGAGGCCCCGACGTTGCGATCGTTGAATGTTCGCAGCGCGTCCAACCCCTACTCCTTCACCGCGAGGAGAATCGTCACCAATCCGTCCCGGTACGTGCTCGCCGTGAGGAAGCCCGCGCGGCGCGACAGGTCCATCATGGCGCGCTCCGATCGATAGACCGTGCGCATCTCGGCCAGGTTCCGCATCAGGTAGTCCGAGATGGGGTGCCGCTCCATCCCCGACGCGAACAGCCGCCCGCCCGGCTTGAGGGCCCTCCGCGCCAGCGTGAAGAATGCGACCGCGAGGTCGTCGTCGATGAACTCGGTGAACCCGGTGCTGACGATCATATCGTAGCGGTCCCTGCCGCGAAACGCGGCGGCATCCAGCGCATCCCCCTGCCAGAAGCACATCGTCTCGCGTGCGCGTGTCCTCTCCACCAGGTCATCGATCAGCTGCCCGTCGAGGTCGAAGCCGTTCCAGCGAACGCGACCGGCCTCCGCCGCGAGCTCGTCCGACGCCTCGAACAGCTCGCGGGCGAGGCCGCATGGAACCGCGAGGATCTCGATGGGGCCGGCGCCGTCCTTCTCGCGCACGACATCGTGGATTTCCGCCTTGGCGTGGACGTATCGGGTCCTCACGTCCGGCATACACGTGGTCGGCGAAGCGATAGCTGCCCGAGTGGACGATCCCCTCGCGCGCGAGATCGCTGGACATCAGCAGGTAGTACAAGGGCACGAGGTGGAGCTTCCCCTCGCGAACGAGCCTGGCGGGGATCGAAGCGGACCGCCGCGTGCGATTATGAAAGGGCGACATGTTTCGCCACGGCGATCGGCCAGTCCGACGGTTCGCCTCCCCACGTCGAGAGGCCGCAGGCCACGAGGCGCTCGAGGCCGAACGCGATGCAGAACGACGAAGCAGGGGACCCATCGGTCCGGATCGCGAAGCGCTCTCCGAAGAACGCTTCGTGTCGATTGATCGATCCCACCGCGACCCTCTCGCCCCCCGCCGAGACCACCATCTCCGTCTTCAGGCCCCGGAGCTTCTGAACGACTTGCGCTCCGTCGCCGTCGCCGAGATAGAACGAATCCGTGGCGGGCTCCAGTGCGCTCGTCATCTCCAAAGCCTCGAACAACTGGATGACGCGCGCCCGCGCCCGCTCACACAGGGCGCCGACGCCCGCGGCGTTCCCGACCCCGACGAGCTCGACCATCTCGAAGCTGGGCAACCGGAATGGAAACGCCCAACGCGCGTCTTCGTACCGCGCACAGCGTCCGCGGATCACGACCGCGCGCCCTTCGTCCCCGAGCGCCTGGTCGCGCAGCAGGGGGTAGAAGTGAAGACACGCCGCCGGGGTCAGAGGCCGCGCCGCCTGCTGCGGGTGCAGCGCGTTGCCGGTGGAGAAGACCAGTTGGGGGAAATGCTCGAGGTAGGCACTGTCCCGGAGGACCTGATCGTCGATGAAAGCGGGTGCGACGAGAGCGCCGTCCGCGAATTCGCCGAGCGCCTCCCCGAGCAACCCCTGCCAGGCCACGAAGAGCCGTTCGGCTGCGCCTGTGAGGAGGCAGCCGTCGCGCGAGCGGAGGAAGCCCCTCCTCGCGAGCTCGCGCTCGAGGTCGTGGCTCATACGAGGAACGCGCGAACGACGTCGCGGACCGATGCGAAATTGGCCATCACGATTTCCCGCGCACTCAGCTTGCGGCCGATGCGCGCCTCCACGTATCCGATCAACCCGAGGATGTTGATCGAATCCAGCACCCGGTCCTTGAAGAGCGGCGTGGTCGGTGTGATGGTCGCCGACCGATTCCTGGCGCGCGCCCGGATGAAGTCAATGAGCTCTTGCTCGCGCTCCGTGCACACGGCGTCCCCATTCCGTTTCCAGACAGTAGTTGACGACCGAACCGAAGTACTGGGCGATGTGGGGCATGCACCGATCGTAGTCGGGCAGGCGCTCGAGGAGAGTGCTGCGCTCGAAATCCTTGGGATACGTGAGCTGGCCGACGAAGTGCTCGAGCGCGCCCAGGACGCTGGCCAGCAGCACGTTGTTGGCCCGCCGCACGGATGCCACGTAGAGGCGGAAGGTCTCCGCCGTCGTGAACGCCGGCTTGGGATACGCGCGATCCCGCCACGACGGGTCACGTTTGC
>VBOS01000468.1 GCA_005893185.1 Candidatus Eiseniibacteriota bacterium | reverse complement strand
CTTCAAGAACCAGTTCGACCTGAACGACGCGACGACTCTGGAGGCCGGTCTATCCGCCCTGCAGGGCAAGGGGACCTACGGGAGCACGCACTCCGCCTATGGCGCGGACCTGACGATCCGCAACGTACCCGCTAGAAACTCGAACCGGCGAGGGTGGATTCTGCAGAGCGAATACATCCAGAGGGATTCGACCGTCAATGGGACCTACACGAGGGTCACGGACGGCGGCTACGCGTCGTTCCAGTATCGTCTGTCGCAAGTCTGGTGGATGGGTATTCGCGGCGAGCAGGCTCGCGACAGCTTCACCGATTTTCTGGTCGACGGCGCGGGCACCCCGATTCCCGGCAAGGTGAACCGGGGATCGTTCAACATCGCGTGGATGCCATCGGAGTTCTCGTTCTTGAGGCTCGAGTACAGCCACTCCAAGGCGGATGCCGGCATTCACCCGACCGACGACCGGATCCTGCTTCAATTGAGCTATACGATCGGTTACCACCCCGCGCACGCGTACTGAGAAACCTTCAACTCGTGCACGCGAAAAGTACGAGTACATGGAGCACATCACTCGGGAGGATTTCATGAAATCGCTTCGCTGCATGTGTGCATTGATCTTCGCCCTGCTGGCGACCACGCCCGCGCATGCGGACCTGAAGGTCGCCACGTCGTTGACCGATCTCGCTTCCGTCGCCCAGTTCGTCGGCGGGAGGCACGTGACGGCTCAGAGTCTCTGCAGAGGGTACGAGGACCCGCACTTCGTTCCGGCCAAGCCCAGCCTGATGAAGGCGATCCAGCACGCCGACGTGTTCGTGTCGACCGGACTGGAGCTCGACAGCGGCTGGCTGCCGCTGGTCCTGCCCGGCAGTCGCAACCCCAGGATCCAGCAGGGCGCAAAGGGATTCGTGGATGCCTCGGAGGGTGTCAGCGTGCTGGAGAAGCCCAGCGGCACCGTCAACCGGGCCGAAGGGGACATTCATCCGCTGGGCAATCCGCACTACTACGCCGATCCGAAGAACCTCGAGGTCGTGGCCAACCATTTGGCCGAAGTCTTCTCCGGCCTCGACCCCGCCAACGCCGCCGACTACGCGGCGAATGCCAAGGCCTTCTCGGAGAGAATGGAGGCGTCGCTGGCGAAATGGGAAGAGGCGATGGCGCCGTACAAGGGAGCCTCCGTCGTGCCCTTCCACAAGAACTTCGTCTACTTCGCCGAGCGCTTCGGCCTGAAGCTCTTCGGAACCGTCGAGCCCAAGCCCGGCATCCCGCCCAGCCCTCACTACATCAGCGAGCTCGCGGCGTCGATGAAGAAGGAAGGCGTCAAGGTCGTGCTGTATCAGCCCTACTACGACGCCGACGCCAGCAACCAGGTGGCGAAGAAGGCGGGCGGCGTCGCCATCGAGGTCGCCAGCGAAGCGGGCGGTCTGCCGGGAACTGATGACGTCTTCTCCAAGTTCGACGTCCTGGTGTCGTCCATCGCCGGGGCGCTTTCCGGAAAGACAGGAGCGCAGCAATGAATTTTCTTTCGGTCATGGCGCTGCCGCTCCTCGCGTGCCTGCTTCTGGTGCTGATCCTTCCCGCCCTCGGCCAGCACGTGCTGGCCCGCGGCGTGATCTTCGTGGACCTGGCGCTGGCGCAGATCGCCGCCCTGGGGCAGAGCGTGGCGTTCCTGCTCGGAGCCGAGCCGCACGATCCCAGCACCTACTACTGGTCGTTCGGCTTCACGCTGCTGGGCGCCGCGCTCTTCAGCTTCATGTGGGACCGCGAGCACTCGGTGCTGCAGGAGGCCTTCATCGGGATCTCGTTCGCGCTGGCGACGGCCGCCACGCTGCTGTTGCTGGCGAACGCCCCCCACGGGGCGGAGCACGTGCGAGGGACGCTGAGCGGTGAGGCGCTGGGCTGGGTGACGTGGAAGGACATCGCGATCATGACCGCGCTCTTTGCGATCGTCGGCGCGTTCCAGTTCTTCTTCCGCCACAACCTCTTCCTCTGCTCCGAGGACCCGAGGAGAGCGCGGCAGATGGGGCTGTCGGTCAAGAAATGGGACTTACTCTTCTACGCGTCGTTCGGCCTCGTGGTCACGGTTTCCGTGAAGGTGTCGGGCGTGCTCGCGGTGTTCTCGTATCTGATCGTGCCGATCGTCTGCTCGACGCTGCTGGGCCGTAGAGGCGGGAGTCGACTCTACTGGGCGTGGGCGATCGGTTTCGTGGTCTCCGTCCTCGGCGCGGTGTTCTCCTACCTCAAGGACTGGCCGATGGGTGCGACCATCGTGTGCCTGTTCGGAGTGACTGTGGCGATCGTCTCGCTCTCCGTTCGCATGAAGTACGTCGAGGCCGATGCGGAGGGCGAGCGCCCGGCGGCGAAGGAGTTCCGGTCGGGAGAGGCTTGAACCGCGCCCGAAACCGGGATCCCTCGGTCAAGCCGGCGGGGAATTCCGCCGATACCTGAGACCAGCCCGATCGGCGGGGCAGGCTCCCCGGCGACATCGCGATCCATTGCATTTCGAAGGCACCGCCACGCGCCCCGCGCGCGGGTGGGCGAGGAGCACCCTTGGGCAAGAGCCAGCTGAAATTGGTGAGGAAGCTCCTGCGTCCCACCGTGCCGCTCGTCGCGAGGCTCCTGCAGAACCGGTTCTTCCTGCTGTTCGTCTCGCTCTCGCTCCTGGGCTACGTGGTGGGACGCGTGCAGCTTCCGCGGCCCGTCACCCTTCCCTACGACGAGCTGTTCGACAACATGCACGTCTACTCGTACCGGGACACGCCCTCCGACACGATCAGCCACTTCGTGGTAGAGCTGGGCGCGGGCGGGCGAACGTTCAAGCAGTTCGACGTGGACTCCCGTCGCTTCCTCAAGCCCGAGCGCAACAACCGCTACGTCCGGGCGGTCAGCGGCACCTACTACCGCCCGCTGCGGCTGCGGGGCCACACCGGCACGGGCTTTTGGTTCGAGTTTCCCGACTCCCTGAGCCCCGGCCTGCAGCCGGGGCAGTTCGACGAGCTCTACCAGAAAACGCTGAGCTACCTGCAGCCGGTCTCGCTCCTCGCCAACGTGGTCGGCGTGCTCTCGGGCTACTCGATCGGCTTCCGCATCGGCACGTGGAAGGGCTCGCTCGCCAACCCGCGGATGCAGGCACGGCTCATCGCCTCGCCGGGGATCGAGCGCCTGCTCACGATGGAGGCCTGGCGTCGCGTGCTGCTCGAACCGGCGCTGATGGGCGACGAGGCGAGCGCGGACGCGTTCGGCTCGATCCAGGAGAAGCAGCGCGTTTACGCCAACTTCTACAAGCTGGCGCTTCACGACACCGACGACTTCATCCCCGGCGAGGCGACGCGGCTCGCCCAGGCGGGCGAGGTGCAGTACTCGCGCGCGATGCTGGGATTTGCCGAGGCCGTCCGGCGCGCGCAGCAGGACAGCTTCGTGGTCGAATCGCACGACTTCCGCGCGATCGAGGTGTGGGCCGGTATGCTCTACGGGCGCGGCCACTGGGCCCTGCGCATCATGCCCCGCCAGGGCGACAAGCGCACGATGTACCGCGGGGCGCTCGCCTACTACGGCCTCGCGCCGACCGGCGACGACGAGCGCCGCATCTGGGTCGGCCCGCGCGTCCTCGTGAGGTGCGGCGACGTGGAAGGGTTCGTGACCGACGACATTCCCGCGACCGGGCTCGGCTGCCCGGTCTCATGGCGCGGCCGGCTGATGCCCGATTACGCCGGCGAAGGCGGATCGCCGCCCGAGACCTGGGCGCTGTACGGCGTGATCGGCTCGCAACTCCAGCCGGCGCTGCGGGCGATCGACCGGGTGCTCAGGCACGGGAGGACGGCGGTCCGGCCCGCGGAACCCGGCATTCGCGCGCAGCCTCCGCCGGCCGGTCCGCCGGCGTCCCACCCGACCGGGCTCTGAGCCTACTTCTCCGCGCCGCCGAGGATGATGGGCAGACCGGACTTGGGATTGCCGATCACGACGATCTTCGAGTTCGGCGAGAGCGCGAGCTTCTCGGTCGCCTCGATCCCCTTCCACTCGAGGAGCTGGGGGCTGATCCCGGCCGCGACGATGCGCTGGAAGTCCGCGATCCCCTGCGCCTCGATGCGCTTGCGCTCCGCTTCCTGCT
>VBOS01000467.1 GCA_005893185.1 Candidatus Eiseniibacteriota bacterium | reverse complement strand
ACCCGGACGGGCTCGCGAACGAGGCGCTGCACTGGATGGTCGAAAAGGCCGAAGGGGTGGGCCTGGAGTTCGACGCTGCGTATCTCGCGCAATACGCCCCGTGCTTCAATTCCAGGCTGGAGGACCCGCTGACGCTGGGCTTCCGGCTGCTGGGCACGGAAACCCGGGCGCTGGGCCGGCACGCGGCGGACGGCGAGGCGGTCCATCAATCCGCCATCGACCGGATGGATCTCGCGGAGTGCCGCTACCATCCCGCGAACCTCGAGGCCGCGCTTGGACGGATGCGGATCGTGACCACGACGCGCGTGATTCGCGGCCGGCCGTGCCACGATTTGCGCGATCCGCTGTGGGCTCGGGCGGCCGCATGAACGGGAAGCCCGCATGCGAGAGCTACGTGCGCTGCTTCTTCTTCTCCGCCGCGGGGAACAGCACGTTGTTGAGGATCAGCCGGTAGCCCGGCGAGTGCCGGTACTTCGACAGATCGGTCGGCGGGTCGCCGACCATGTGCTGGTAGTCCTCGGGGTCGTGGCCGCCGAGGAACGTGAACGTGCCCCGGCCGAACTGGCCGTGCAGGTACTTGACCTCGTCGGCGCCCTCGACCTCGGCGAGCGCCAACACGCCGCTCTTGATGAAGCGCTTGTGGAAGCCGGTGCTCTGCCCGAGGAACTCGGGAATCGCGTTCACGTGATCCTGGATCAGCATGGTGGGCACGGGATCGTTCTTGGCGGAGAAGTCGAACAGCGTGAAGTAGGCGCCGGGCCCGCGGATCGAGGCCTCCTGCGTGACGTCGATGTCGCTGAAGCGGTAGAGGAGCGGATCCATCTCGAGCCGGAAGCCCTTGAACGCGAGGGTGCGCGTGTAGTCGAGCTTGCGGTTCGCCGCGGGATCGGCGGGGTCGCCGTCGTAGTAGATGTCCACGATGTCGGTCCCGGCGGCCGCGAGCGCGATGTCGTAGGTGTCGGTCGCCGAGCACATGCCGAACATGAACCCGCCGCGCCCGATGTACTCCTTGATGGCGCCGGCGACGGCTGCCTTGAGCTGCGTGACCTTGGCGAAGCCGAGCTTGGCCGCCATGGACTGCTGCGCCGCCTCCTCCTCCTTGTACCAGGGGAACGAGTGGTAGGCGGCGTAGAACTTGCCGTGCTGGCCGGTGAAGTCCTCGTGATGGAGGTGCAGCCAGTCGTACTGCTGCAGCTCGCCGCGCAGCACCTCCTCGTCCCACACGCGCGCGTAGGGGATCTGCGCGTACTCGAGCGCCAGCGTGACGGCGTCATCCCAAGGCGGGGTGTTGCGCGGGATGTAGACGGCGACCTTGGGCGCCTTCTCCAGCACGACGGACTCCATGTTGTTGTCTGCGATCTCGGCACGCATAGCCGCCTCGTCGGCCCCGCCCATGGGCTGGATCGCCACGCCGCGCAGGTTGGCCTCGCGCTCGGTGGCTGCATCGTCCTTCAAGAGGAACGCGCCGCCGCGGTAGTTGAGCTCCCACTCGCACTTCTGCCCGCGCGACAGCACCCAGTAGGCCAGCCCGTAAGCGCGCAGGTGGTCGGTCTGTCGCTCGTCCATGGGGACGAGCCAGCCGGCGCGCGCCGGCGGGGGGGCAGCGGCTCCGGCGAGCGAGAGGCCGAGCGCCAGCGCCACGACGATCGGCCACGCCTCGATCACCTCCGCGTAGGAGCGATCGCGCGGCCGGCCGGCGTCGCCGCCCGCGCTCGATGTCGCGCCCGCGTCCGTCGAGGCCGCGCCGGCGTCCGTCGAGGTCGCGCCGGCGTCCGTCGAGGCCGCGCCTCCATCCCCCGGTGCCGGGCTGCCCCCTGCCGGCCGCCGCCCCGGGCGCACCCGCGGGCGCAGCAGCAGCGCGAGCCCCAGCGTCATGATCGCGGCGAGCGCGACCACCAGCCCGGCGAGCACGGCGCCGGCCAGGCCCACCGGCCCGATGGGCCGCATGCGCGAGCGCGGGATCACGCGGCCCATGCGAAACAAGCGTGCGCGAGTCATCAGAACCGCCGCTCCCGCCGCAGCGACTCCAGCTTTCTCCGCACTTCGGGCGCATTCCATGACTTGGGATAGCGGGACAGGCACTCCTCGTACTGGGCGGCGGCGCGCGAATCGTCCTTGAGCTGCATGTAGACGTCGCCCGCCCGCGCGCGCGCGACCGGCGCGAGCCGGCCGTCGGGCAGCGAGTCCGCGACCGCGAGCAGCGGCTCGAGCGCGCCGGCCGCGTCCCCGGCGGCGGCGCGCTGCGCGGAGAGCGTGAGCGCCGCCTCGGCCCACAGCGGCCCGGGCGGCAAGGCGCGGAAGAGCGAGTCGGTGAGCGCACCTGCGCGCTTGGTCTCCCCGCGCCACTCCTCGTATGCGATGCGCCCGAAGGTCGGCAGCGCATCTTGCGATCCGTTCTCCTCGAGCAGGTAGAGACGCTCGAGCGCGGCCCCGGTGAAGGGCCCGCGGGGATCGGCCGTGACCTTCTCGTACCACGCGTGAGCGGAATCGGTCTCGCCCGCGAAGAACAGCGCCTCCGCGTACCGGAACGTCTGCTCGGGCGAACGCTCGGCCGCTGCGCGTAGCCCGGGGAGCGCGCGTGCCGGTGGGCCGTCGCGCAGGTCGGAGAGCGCGCGCTCGGCGGCGAACTCGGGGACGTCGCCGCGCCCGCTCTCGGGCGTGAGCAACGCGCGCGCCTCGGAGGTGCGCCCGGCCTCGCGCAGCCCACGGGCGAGCCCGAGGCGCAGCTCGTCGCTCATGCCCTTCAACGGCAAATCGGCGAGCGCCTTCTGCAGGCGCGGGGCGAACTCGCGCTCGGCGTTGCGCGCCAGGATGACGTCCCAGGCGCGCCGCGCCGATGCCGTGCGGTACGAGGCGTCGTATCCGGTGTCGCCTGCGAGGTCGAGCCAGGTCTCGATCGCTCCCGTCGAGTCGCGAGTCGTATTCGCGGCCATCAGCTCCTGAGCGAACGTGAACCGAAGCCGGGGACGGGCCTCGGAGTGCTCGGCGGCAGCGAGCGTCTTGAGAGCTGCGCGCAGGTCCCCGAGCTTCCACTCGAGATGCGCGGTGGCTCGGGCGAGGTCGGTGCGATCGGGATAGCGCGTCGCGGCGCGGCGCACCATGTCGCGCACGTCGCGCGGGGCTGCGTCCTCGGCCCGGGCCAGCACCTCGCGCGTCCAGTCGGGCTGGAGCGGCGACGCGACCCAGGCCTCGATCGCGACCTGCGCGGCATCGCGCGGCCGCGAGAGGGCCTCGAGCGCCTCGGCCAGCTCGGGGCCGAGGAGGAGCGAGTCCTTCTGCGCGAGGCGCTCCGTGCGCCCCATTCGCTCGACGCTGG
>VBOS01000466.1 GCA_005893185.1 Candidatus Eiseniibacteriota bacterium | reverse complement strand
CTCGGCCGCGCCTATTTCAACCACCAGAGCCTGATCTGCGCGCGGCTCCTGACGCGGGGGCGCGACGCGATCGACCGCGACTTCTTCGTGAAGCGGATCGAGCGCGCCGTGCGCCTGCGCGAGCGCGTGCTGCCGGGCGAGCGCACGCTGCGCCTGGTCTACGGCGAGGCCGACCAGCTCCCGGGGCTGGTCGTGGACCGCTACGGCGATGTACTGGCCGTCCAGATCCTGACGCTCGGCATGGAAGCGCTCGCCGATCTCGTACGTGCCGCGCTGGAATCGGTGCTCGAGCCGCGCGGCGTGATGCGGATCGCCGACTCGCCACTCCGATCGCTCGAGGGACTTCCGCTCGAGCGCGGCGTGTGGTGGGGCGAGGTCCCCGAGCGGATCGAGGTCGAGCTCGAGGGCTTCCGGGTCGAGGCCGATCTCCATCACGGTCAGAAAACCGGCCTGTTCCTCGACCAGCGTATGAACCGCCGCCGCGCCGAATCACGGGCGCGGGACCAGCGCGTGCTCGACCTCTTCTGCTACCAGGGCGAGTGGAGCCTGCACGCCGCGCGCGGCGGGGCGCGCTCGGTGCTGGCGGTGGACTCGTCGGAGCCGGCGCTCGCGGCAGCTGCGCGCAACCTCGAGCGCAACGGGCTCACCGAGCGCGTGACGCTGCGCCGCGCCGACGCGTTCGACGCCGCGCGCGAGCTGGAGCGCACAGGCGAGCGCTTCGGCGTCGTGATCATCGATCCGCCCGCGCTCGTGAAATCGGGCCGCCACCTCGCCGCCGGGGCCAAGGCCTACCGGGAGCTCAACCGCGCGGCCATGGTGATGCTCGAGGAAGACGGCATGCTCATCACCTGCTCGTGCAGCCACCACCTCGACGACGTGCTCTTCCGCCAGGTGCTGCAGGAGTCAGCGCGCGCCGCGCACCGCCCGTTCCGCATCCTCGAGTGGGCCGGCGAGTCGCCCGACCATCCGCAGCTCCTCGCCGTGCCCGAGACCCACTATCTCAAGTGCGCGGTGCTCCAGGCGATCTGAGGGGCAGCGGTACCGGCGAAGCTCCTCACAGCTCGAGGTAGCGGCCAGGGTCGCGCTCGAGCCTCTTCGCGCACCCCTCGCAGCGGGTCACGTAATCGTCACCCGCGATGCGTACGCGGGAACGATCGGCGGGCAGGGGTGTATCCTGTTGCCGGCGTCGGTGCCGGGCCAGCCATGAACCCACCGCAGTCTTCCCAGCCCGGACGTGCCTCGACGTCACACGATGAGTTCATCTGCGAACAGGAGGCCGATGATGAATCGTTTCGCAAGATGGAGTTTGACCTGCGTTCTCGTGATGCCGGTCGTGCACTGGTGCGGATCCGCCGAGGCCAAGCCGAACCTGGGCAAGAAACTCCTGGGGCGGCGATGCAAGGCGAAACCGCCAAGGTGCAGGAGCTGCTCGGTCAGGGCGCGGACCCGAACTACGCGGACAAGGAGGGCTGCACGCCCCTCATCGTCGCGGCCGGAGGCTGCGCCTTGGAGTTGAATGTCGATGCGAAGGGCACCATCACAAAATATCCCGCGGAGAGCCGCGGCACCGTCGAGATGGTGCGCGCGTTGCTCGGGGCCGGGGCCACTCCGGACCTCGCCGATCCTCGAGGCGTCACGCCACTCATGTGCGCGGCCCGATACGGACGCGCGGAATCGGTCCGTGCCCTGCTCGATGCGCATGCGAATCCAAGCCTCAAGGATTCGGGGGGGGCGACCGCTCTTCACGAGCCCGCATGGGCGGGGAACTTGGAGGTCGTAGGTCTGCTTCTCCACGCGGGGGCGGCCGTCGATGCGAGATCGTCGACGGGGGCTACGCCCCTGGGCCTGGCCGCCACGACCGGCAGACTCGATGTGGTCCGAGTCCTCCTCGAGGCCGGAGCCGACGCGAAGGGCAGCGATCGATACGGTCAGACCTGGCTCATCTCGGCTGCCTATGGTGGGTATGTGGAAGTCATGAGTACCTTGGTCGCAGCGGGGGCTGATGTGACAGCGCAAGACGAAGCCGGCAACACCGCCCTTTCCAACGCTGCCTTCGCAGGCCAGCGCTCCGCTGCCGCGTGGCTTCTCGACCACGGGGCCGAGGTCAACGCGCGGGACAAGAAGGGACTGACGCCCTTCTCCGTAGCGAGGAGACACGGTCACATGGACGTCGCCGTACTGATCGAAGTCAAAGGCGGCACCGAGTAGGGATCTCGAGCACGCACACGATCAACGGCTCCCGGCGGCGCGGGCCGCTCATTGGAAGGATGCCGCCCGATGCGCCTGCGCGTCTCGGCGAGCCAGCAGCGAGCGACGGCGTGGGCGGGCGAGTCGGCGACGGCGCGCTCGAAGAGCGGCAGGGCCTCATCGAAGCGGCTCGAGCGGTAGAGCACCTGCGCGCTGTCCAGCGGGGCGACCCCGGGCGCGGCCCCGGCGGCGGCCGAAAGCGCAACCGTAAGTGCTGAAACGAGCGCGGCTTGGATGAAAGGGCTCACGCTGGGCATGAAGCGCGTCAGCCGCCCGCGGGTTGCGAGCTCGCCTTCTTCAATTCCTCGACATAGTTGAGCCTGAGGTCGGTGAGCACTTGGCGGAGGACGCGCGCCTCGTCGGGCTCGAGGTTGCCGCGGGTGCGCGACTCGATCGCTTCGAGCGTGTCGATCGTGTCGCGCGCGCCTTCGAGGTTGACCTCGACCTTGCGCGTGACCGGGTTCATCAGCTTGCCGAGGGCGATCATTCCGCCCTGCGAGAGCCCAAGCACGAGTTGCAGGAAGAGCGCCGCCGAGCGCGAAGGTGTGCTCTCCATCAAGCCTCCTTGGGGCGCACCGGCGGATCGCCCGCGAGTGCGCCGTCCCCGCGCGCCTTGGCTTCGTCCCACAGTGCGTCCATCTCGGAGAGCGTCGCCCGCGCCGGCGTCGTCCCGCGCTCGGCCAGGCGCCGCTCGATGTGCTGGAAGCGGTCGCGGAAACGGTGCGTGGCGGCCCGAAGCTCGCGCTCGGGATCCACGCCGAGCCGCCGCGCAACGTTCACCACCGAGAACAGGAGATCGCCGATCTCGCGCGCAAGCGCGGGCGTCACATCGCCCGAAAGCTCGCGCTCGATCTCGCCCAGCTCCTCACGCACCTTGGCGAGCGCGCCCGCAGTCTCCGGCCAGTCGAATCCCACGGCACCCGCCTTCTCCTGCGTGCGGTACGCCGCGATCAGGGCGGGGAGCCCGCGCGGCTGCTCGCCGAGCAGCGACGCATCCGACTTCCCGGGCTTCTCCGACTGCTTGATCTCCTGCCACTGGCGGAAGGCCGCGTCGCCGCCCTCGAGCCGCGTGTCGCCGTAGACGTGCGGGTGACGGCGGATGAGCTTCGCCGCCGCGCGCTCGAGCGCGTCCGCGAGCCCCGGACCCTTCTGCTCGCCGAGCAGCTCGAGGCAGAAGATCGCGAGGAACGCCAGGTCGCCCAGTTCCTCCGCCACGTGGTCGGCATCCCCCGAGGCGATCGCCTCGGCCGACTCGACGGCCTCTTCGGTGAGATAGGGGGTCATGGTCTGGAGCGTCTGCTCCTTGTCCCACGGGCATCCGTCCGGACCCCGCAGCCTGCGGCACACGGCCACGAGGTCGGTAAAGGCCTTCTGCTCGCGCTCGCTCATGGCGCGAGATTATCCGAGCGGTGGTCGCGCGGCAAAGCGCGGCGCGCGGGACTAAGGCCGCGATCGAGCGGTGCGCGGTTCAGGCCGCGCGTGCTCGCTTGGTCCGGAACAAGAGCCAGATGCCGAAGGCAATCGCGAGGAGCGCGAGGAACGGCAGGAACACAGCCCAGCAGAACACGAAGGACAAAGCATCCTCCAAGCTCGAGATCAGCGGGTTCGCGTGGCCCACCGTCGTCACGGTGCTCCCGACCCGCACGGTCGACTTGAGCGCGTGCACGCCGAGCGTGAGGCCCGCGAGCACCAGCGCCGTGATCTGTCCCCACGGCGGAGGCCAAGCCCCAAGGACCGCGAACGCGCCGAGCCATGCTGCGACGGGGCGCAGCACCGTCGCGATCGCGTCGAGCGCGTGATCGAGGACCGGAATCTTGTCGGCCGCGATCTCGAGCACCGTCGCGATCCCCAACGCGAGCAGCGCGGGGTTCGTCGCGAGCCACTCGGCGGCCGGGCGGAGGTGGATCAGCCCCAGCCGTTCCGCTGCGCCGAGGAAGAGCAGCGGCAGGAACGCGCGCAGCCCGCAGGCGGCGGCGACACCTACGCCGGCGGCGAGCGCCAGAAGCCAGCTCACATCCACGGTCGTTCGCTCTCCTCACGCTTCGAGTGTCGCTCGCGCACACGCAACTCCGTTGCGCGGGCATCATCGCCTGACTATGCTACCCGCACTTCCGTGTCCTATGCACGCCGCGGGGCGCGCGGCGTGGATACGCCGGCGCACCGAGGAGGGA
>VBOS01000073.1 GCA_005893185.1 Candidatus Eiseniibacteriota bacterium | reverse complement strand
CTCGCTGCGGCCGCGCTGGTTGAGCACGCACACGGTGAAAGTCGTGACCGCGCTCGATCCCAACGAGAAGGTGGGCGGCGTCCGGACGCTTGCCGCGCAGCAGCTGATTCCCTATTCGATCCGGTTCGAGAACAAGAGCGACCAGACCGTGCCGGCGCAGCGGGTGGTGGTGGTCGACCGGCTGGAGACCGCCACGCTCGATCCCGCCAAGGTGAGCCTGAAGGAGATCGTGTTCGGCAAGGACCCCACGGGAACGCCCTACCGCCTTGTGCCGCCGCCGGGGCTGAGCGATTACCGGACCACGGTCTATTTGGGCAACAACCTGTACGTGGATTTCGATGCGCACATCGACGCCTACGCCGGCGTGGTGAGCTGGTCCTTCACCACCCGCACCTCCAACGGCCAGCCACTGCCTGACAGCGCCGGCTTCCTGCCTCCCAACCGCATTCCGCCCGAGGGTGAGGGCAGTGTGCTCTTCACGGTGGAGCCGAGGAGCTCGACCGCGAGCGGCAGCCAGATCAACAACTTCGCTTCGATCGCCTTCGACGAGCGTCCGCCCGTCAACGCGGTCGCCTCGCCCATCACCCTGGACAAGACGCCGCCCAGCAGCAAGGTGATGCAGCCGGGCCCTCAGACATCGACGATCGATACGCTCCACTGGGGATTGACCCAGCCCGCACCCGACCTCCGGGACTACACGATCTACGTGAAGGAAGATGCGGGCCCCTACCGAGTGTGGCGGCTCAACACGGTGGCCACCACCGATACGTTCGCATCGCGGGGCGGCGGGCACACGTACGCCTTCTATAGCCAGGCGCGCGACACGGTGGGCAACATCGAGACGGCTCACCCCGGCGATGCACAGACCGTGTCGCCGGTGGCGGTGGGAGATGCTGCGCCGGGGACGTGGGGGCTCGGGCTCGAGGGGGCGATTCCCAATCCAACGTTCGGCGTGATCCAGACGTGGTTCACGCTGCCGAGCGCGGAGCCGGCAAGTCTGGAGCTGTACGATCTCGCCGGGCGTCGGGTGGCGCGTCGCGACGTGGGCGCGCTGGGGCCGGGGCGCCACATGGTTGCGCTCGCGCCCGGGCGCCGGCCGGGGCTCTACTTCCTGCGCCTCGCCCAGGGCGGGCGCGTGCTCAGCGCGCGGGTGGTCTTGATCCGTTAGGTCCCGCGCGACTCCTCACGCGCCGTTCGGCGCGCCGCTCGCTCCGGCGGCCACGCGTCGCTCGTGCCGATGACACGCTCACCACGCGCCATTTGCCCCGCGCGCCCCCCGTGCGGCATGATGCTCCGCCCTTCGCGCACCCTGGAGACGCCTCTTAAGCCTCATGCCGATCCGAGAACAGCTTCCGCCCGTGCTGCGCGGCGAGGTGGCCGCAGATCTCACACCCGAGTCGCGCGCCCATCTCGAGGCGCTGGCGCACGAGGCGCAGAGCGAGCGCGCCCTGGTGTTCGTGCGCGACGAGTGCGCCGGGCGCCTCAAGCAGCCGCGCGCCACGCCGGGCATCGAGTACCTGCTCGCCGCCGCCTGCGCGCTGAACGGCGAGATCGAGCGCGCGCACCAGACGTTGCTGACGCTGGGCGAGAAATTGGCGACGGGCAAGCAATGGGAGCCGCTGGCCGAGGTCGCGGAGCGCGCGCTCGAGCTCGAGACCAGCGCGGCGGCGGTCCGCCTGCTGGTGAGTGCCCACGAGGGGCTGGGCGAGCCGGCGGCGCGGCTGGCGGCGCTGCGGCGCGCGTGGTCGCTGCAGCCGGAGGACCTCGAGCTGGCGCTCAAGCTGGCTGTGCGTCTGGGCGAGGCGGGCGAGGGGGAAGAGCGGCGCGCGCTGCTCGCGGACCTGCTGCCGCGCTTCGCGGCCGACGCACGCCATGCCGGGATCGAGGAGGCGGCGCTCGAGTTCGTGGAGCACGCGGACCTCGACGGGTTGCTGCGCCTGATCGAGGTGCTCCCAACGGTGGCGGCGACCGGCGCGGTCACGGAGTGCGTGCAGCTCCTGGCGATCGCGTTTCCGCCGGTTGCCGCTGCGGGCGTGGCCGGCCCGTGCCACGCTGCGCTGCGGGCGGTGGTCGCGAGCGCAGCGCAGGCCGGCGCCGGGGCCGCCGCGCCGTTCCGGGAAGCTCTGGTCGAGGCGCTGAAGCAGGGGCCGGCGAAGCTGCTGCCCGATCCGGCCACGGTGTTCGCGGTCTCGGGAATCGAGGACCGCATGCGGCCGCTCCCCTCGGGCCTCGAGCGCTTCGACGCGATCGCGGCGCTGCCGCCGGGGCGAGCGGTGATGCACGTCGCATTCGGCGCCGGGCGCATCGCGGCCGACGACGGCGAGGATGTGCGCATCGACTTCGGCGCCCGCAAGGGGCATCGCATGCCGTACGCGGCGGCGCGCCGCACCCTCACGCCGATCGCCGAGGACGACCTCCGCCTGCTGCGCGCGAGCGACACCAGCGCCCTCGCCAGGCTGCGCGCGGAAGATCCGGTCGGCGTGCTCGCGCGCGCGCTCGGCGCGCTGGGCGGGAGCGCGGACGCCACGCGGCTCAAGCTCTTCCTGGTCGGCGCGGACCTGGTCCCAGCTGCGGAGTGGAACGCCTTCTGGCGGGGCGCGCGCGCGGCCGCAGCCAAGGACGCGCGCATCGATGCATCGCGTTCCTTCGAGCAGCAGTTTCGGCTGGCTTTGCCCGAGGGTGCCACGCGCCCGGAGGAGGAGGTGCCGCTCCCGGCGCTCGAGCCGCGCAAGCCGGTCAAGACGAATCTCACAACGCTGCGCAAGTTCCTGCACCAGCACCCGGGAGCGGAGGTCGCGCTCGCGCGCCGCTTCGGCCGCATGATCGAGCGCTACGTGCTCGACCCGGAGGGGGAGCGCGAGGAACGAGCGCGCGCCGGCCTCTACTTCGCGCGCTGGTTCCCGCAGCGCCTGGCGGTGTGGAGCGCGGTACTGAAGGAGCTATGGGAGCAGGGGCTGGCGATCGGGGATCTCAGCGCGGAGGACGAGCAACTCGCGCTGCTCACGGCCTCGCACGCGGCGGGCGTGGAAGCCGACGCCATCCTCTCCGCGCTCGATTCGCGTTTCACGACCGTGCGCGAGGCGGCCGAGCGCTTTCGCGCGGGGCTCGACGATTCGGGACGCGCCGAGCTGCGCCGGACGCAGTTGCAGCACGCGACCCGCTATCCGGGGGCTGCGCTGCGCGTGGTCGAGGAGGAGCTGGTGCGCACACCACCCCCTGCGGACGGATGGCTCGTCCTGTGGTCGGCGCTCTCGCTGATCGAGGACCGTCCCAAGGCCTCGGTCGCCGAGAAGATCCTGCGCGCCCTCGAGCCGGGCGGCGCGGTCGACCGGATGCTCGCGGGCGCGCCGCCGCCCGACGAGGAGCGGCTCAAGATCCGCGTGCTTCTGAGGCAGTGGCGGTCGAGCGATCGCTTCCTCTTTCCCGCTCTCGAATCCCTGGGCCGGCTCGGCTTGCGGGAGGAGGTCGAGTTCCTGCGCGAGGAGCGGCTGCAGCGCGCCGAGAAGCTGTTCGACCGCGTGGGGCAGCCGGCCCCGGATGCCCAGCTGAGCGTGATGACACGCGCCACCTGGGAGCGGCTCACGCGCGAGATGGCGCGGCTCGAGCGCGAGCTCAGAACCACGATCCCCGCCGCGATCCAGAAGGCGCGCGAGCTCGGCGATCTGCGCGAGAACGCCGAGTTCCACTCCGCAAAGCTGAAGCAGGCGAACGTCAGCAAGCTGGTGCGGTCGCTCCAGCTCCGCCTCGCGCGGGCGCGTTTCGTGGACGACGCGGAGTACAAGGACGGCGTGGTGGGCTTAGGGACCGAGGTCACGCTCGAGAGTGACGACGAGCTGACGACCTGGTGGATCCTGGGCGAGGACGAGCAGCATCACGGCGACCACGTGGTGTCGTTCCAGGCGCCGGTCGGGCGCGCCCTCCTCGGGCTCTCGATCGGCGACGAGGTGGAGCTGGGCGATGGCGAGCGCCGCCGTCGCTACCGCGTGGTCTCGGTCGAGCGGCGGCTGCCGCCCGCGGAAAGCGCGGCGAGCGAAACGCCCGCGTAAGCGGACGCCTCGCGCGGACGCCGCCTTCCCGCATCGCTCTCAAAGTCAAGGTCTTTGTGCCCGCGGCATCTCTCTTTCGATCGGAGCGCCCAAAAAAATCTTTGGCGATCGGGCGCGCTTCCGGCTAAGGTACGGGCCGCGAAATTTCCGCTCCGCACCTCGATCGGAGCAGCAGATCTCCGCGACGGGGAAGCACGAGGCATCTGGCCCCGCGAAGCGCGGGCCCGTCGTGGCTCGAGGTGGGCGGCGTAGACATTGAGGTTGGGCCGCAATCTTGAGGGCCGCCCACTCCGAGAGGGTCGCCGCGCGCGGCTTAAAGCCGCGTCGCGGCCGGCCCTCGGAAACGAGAAAATGCCGTCTGGAGCCAGAACGCAGGGACTCGCGCTGGCCGTCGAGGATTCGCTCCGCGGCACCATCGCGCTTGGCGTGCTCGAGGCCGAGGGGATCGATGCTCACGCGCTCCCGCCGGCGTTCGATGGCGAGGCCGAAGCGCTGATCGCGCGCCTGCTCGGCCGACACGCCGGCAAACCGCCGGCCGACATTCCGGGCGTGGCCGAGACGCGCGCTCTGTTCCACAAGCTCGACGTGGATCCCACGCGCACGCGCCCCAGCAGCGAGGCGCTGCTGCGCCGCGTGATGCAGGGCAAGGGGCTGCCGCACGTGAACCCGGCCGTGGACGTCTGCAACCTGTGCTCGCTCGAGCACCAGCTCCCGCTCGGGCTCTACGACCGCGACGAGATCAAGGGGGATCTCGTGGTGCGCGCGGGCCATCCCGGGGAAGGCTACACGGGCATTCGCCGCCAGCGGGTGAACCTCGCAGGCCGGCTCCTGATCGCAGACGACAACGGTCCCTTCGGCGCTCCGACCGCGGACTCGGCGCACACAGCTGTGAAGACACGCACGCGCAATCTCGCCGTCGTGGTGTACTGCCCGATCGAGAGGGCGGGGCAGGATCTCTCGGTGGCGCTCGAGAACATCGCGAGCCGGCTCACGCTCTACTGTCAGGCGCGCGTGTCCGCCGTGCGGGTCGTACGCTGATGTTCTTGACGCCACTCCGCGATCCGTCTAGAGTTTTTCGTGGAGATTTCTCTGCCGCAACCTTCGGCCTGCCCCTCGCAGGCCTCACATGGAGGGCTCGAGTATGAAACCACGCGTTCTCGCGGGATTGCTCACACTCGCGCTCGTTCCGGCGGCCGCCGGGGCGGCGAGCCTGGGCCTCGGCGTCTACGGCGGCATGAGCTCTCCGATCCTCAACGACACCGCCGGCAACGGGCCCCAGTACGGAGTGCGGGCACCCGTTACCCTGGCTCCGATGCTCATCGTCGAGCCCTTCTACGCGCAGTCCGCGCTCGGCGACGTGGATCAGAGCTTCGGCGGGAGCAGCTACACCCGCAGCGGCCCGGACGTGAAGATGTTCGGCGCGAACGCCGTCTTCAGCTTCGGCGAGGGGGTGAAGTTCTACCCGCTCGTCGGCATCGGCTCGACCAAGATCACGCAGAGCGGCTGGGCGGACATCACCGATACCAGTCTCAACTTCGGCCTGGGATTCGGCTTCCGGCCGATGGCGAAGCTCTGCGTGGATGTGCGTGGCGAGCTGAACGCGGTCGTGACCGGCGACACCTCGCGCAAGTTTGGCAATCTCACTGCAGGCGTCTCGTACGCCCTCTTCGGCTCCGAGTAAGGAGGCAAGGAACATGAAGAACCTTCGGCTCATCCTGCCGAGCCTCCTGCTGACGGGCCTCATGGCCTCCGGCTGCTGGCTCATCTCGGGGCAGTTCACTGTGTCCCAGGACTTGCCCACGCCCCTCGACGTGGACAGCCAGATCGTGATCGTGGGCGCCCATATCGATCTCAACACGCAGAGCACGTACCGGGATCACAAGAACGACCTGAAGGACCTCGCGGACTGCGCGCTACTCGGCACGTTCACCAACACCGGGACCGGCACGCTGGATATCCTGGTCTACATGACGCCGGCCGGTTCTCCGCTTCACTCCACGAAGGTCCAACTCGACGCCGACGCGACCAAGATCAAGGTGTGGGGCCCACTCACCCTCGGCCCCGGCGCCAGCAAGAAGGTGGGCTGGGACGAGTCGGCCGGCCTGTTCAACGCGGACGGCAAGCAGGCCCTGCTCAAGGAGGTCAAGGGCGACGGGGACTTCGCGCTGTACGCCGTGGGAGCGAGCGCGCCCTACAAGCTGCGGCTGACGGACGGCGTGGCGGTGGTCGTCGTGGACGCCGGCAAGTAGCGATTTTCGCGATCGGCAGAGAACGCCGGGCTCTCTCACGGAGCCCGGCGTTCGTGTGTCGTCCCGGGAGCTACCCCCGCCAGCGGTTGGTGATCGGGAGCCGTCGGTCCTTGCCGAAGGCCCGCGGCGTGATCTTGATGCCGGGCGGGCTCTGCCTGCGCTTGTACTCGGCGGCATCCACCATGCGGATCACGCGCTCCACCGTCGCCGACTCGTAGCCCATGTCGCCGATCTCGCGCGCGGAGCGGTCCTCCTCGACGTAGAGCCGCAGGATGGGATCGAGCACATCGTAGTCGGCTTGCCGCGCGCGTTCCGGAGGCGGGCGAGCTGGTAGATCGTGGTCTTGTACACGTCCTTCAAGACCGCGAAGCCGCCGGCCGTGTCGCCGTAGAGCGTGCAGTAGCCGACCGAGACCTCGCTCTTGTTCCCGGTGGTGAGCACCAGCCAGCCGAACTTGTTCGAGAGCGCCATCAGGTCGTTGCCGCGAATGCGCGCCTGGAGGTTCTCCTCCGTGTTGTCCGGCGGCCGGCCCGCGAGCGCCGGCTCGAGGGCGCGCTTGTAGGATTCGTAGACCTCCTGGATCGGGATCGAGTAGAAGCGGATCCCGAGCGCCCGCGCCAGGGCCTCGGCGTCGGCGCGCGACGCGCCGGAGGTGAACTGGGACGGCATGCCGACGCCCACCACGTGCGTGGGGCCGAGCGCGTCGGCCGCGATGCAAGCTGTGAGCGCGGAGTCGATCCCGCCCGAGAGCCCGAGGACCACGGTGTCGAATCCGTTCTTGCGCACGTAGTCGCGCGTGCCGAGCACGAGCGCGTCGTAGACCTCGGCCACCAGCTCCCGCTCCGTGGCCGGCGCGCGCTTCTCGAGCGCGGGCTTGACCGCGACGGCCGTCGCAACGCCGCCATCGCCGGCGGTCGCCCCACCCGCTCCCGCGCCGCGCGTGCGCGCCTCGCCGCCGGGGCCGTCGGCGCGCGGGGCCGGCAGCTCGATGCGCGCGGCCGGCTCGCCGCCGTCCATCACCCGGCCCTTGCGCAGGCGCGGATCGTGGAGGCGCGCGTTGAAGACCTCGTCGAGGTCCACGTCGGCCACCACCAGGTCCTCGGCGAACATCTCGCCCTCGGCCAGCACGCGGCCTTGCTCGTCGATGACGAGGCTGCCGCCGTCGTAGAGGATCTCGTCCTGCCCGCCCACCAGGTTGCAGTAGCACACAACTACCAGATTGTCCGCCGCCCGCGTGCACAGCATGCGCTTGCGGGCCTGCGCCTTGCCGGCATGGTAGGGGGAGGCCGAGATGTTGATGATCACCTCGGCGCCGCCGCGGATCACCTGCTCCTCGACCGGCCCGCCCGGGTACCAGATGTCCTCGCAGATGTTGAAGCCGATCACGGAGCGGCCGCGCGCGAAAACCGGGTTGCGGGTCGCGGGCATGAAGTAACGGTTCTCGTCGAACACGCCGTAGTTGGGCAGGTAGCGCTTGCGGTACGTGCCCATCCACTCGCCGTCGTGCAGCACGGCGGCGGCGTTGTAGAGGTCGATCTCGCGCTCGATCGTGCCCACCACCACCGTCAGCCCGCGCGAGAGCGGCAGCAGCGCGCGGGTGCGCTCGAGCGCGCGGTCGATGGACGAGGTCTTGAGGAGCAGGTCCTCGGGCGGGTAGCCGGTAATCGCCATCTCCGGCAGCGCGAGCAGGTCCGCGCCCTGCTGCCGGGCGCGCTCGATCGCAGCGGCGATTCGCTCGAAGTTGCCATCGAGATCGCCCACCGTCGGATTGATCTGGGAGAGCGCGATCCGAAGCGTACGCATGGGCAATGGATTCTCACACAAACGAAAACGCCCGACCACTGGCCGGGCGATCCCGTTTGCCGGGACGGCAAGCCGCCCGCGGCGCGAGAGGGAAGGAGATGTCGGCGCTTGGTGCCTATCGAACCTTCGGTTCCGGCGGGAACAGGGGCCTCGCTGGGCCCGGCTTTACTGCTCGCCAGCCGGCTCTCGATGCGTTTTCGGTCCCGGCTCAGCCGCCGGCACCTTAGCCCAGGATTTGCAAGCTCCGGGCCGCGGGGGCTTCAGCCCCCTACACGCATGGAAGTGATTGTCTCGCTTACCGGCCGGGTCTGCAATCCATTTTTTCGACCCCCACCCCCGGCCCGGCGGCGGGGCCAATGTGGGCGAAATGCCACAGACCGGGCGTGCGAAATGCGACGGTCAGCTCTGCCGCGCCCAGCGCAGGATCTCGGGCAGCGTCGGAGTCTTTCCGTACATGAGAAGGCCGATGCGGAACAGGCGGGAGGAGACGATGATCGCGAGCCAGCCCGCGCCGGCCAGCAGCGCGATCGAGAGCGCGATCTGCCATGCGGGGACCGCCGAGGACGGCGCCGATAGGCGCAGCATCATCGTCACAGGCGCCATCGGCGGGAAGAGCGACAGGCCGGTCGCCAGGCGAGAACTGCTGCGCTTCGCGCATGTTGTTCGTGATCGCACCGATCCCGGTCATGATGCTGCCGTAGAACAGGTAGCCGAACAGGAAATACACGATCGCGAGCGCGAGCATCGCGGGCGGGACATGGATCTTCGCCAGGGCCAGCACCGGACCGCCGAGGAGCGCTCCCATCGCGATCCACGAGGCGACGATCGTGAGGCCGGCCCCGCCCAGGCCGATGAGCTTCCCGGTCAGCAGCTCGCCGGCGTTCACGGTGCAGAGAATGGACTCGAGGATGCGGGACTCCTTCTCCTCGGCGATGCTTTGGAGCAGGTATTGGCCTCCAATCACGATGCACATGCCCATCAGCATCGCGAAGGCAAGAGGCATCAGGAGGTCGACCAACTCGCGGCGCTTGTCGTGCCGCGCGTAACCACCCTCGGGGCTCGGCGTGAAGAGCTCCATCCCGCCCGCCGGGCGCGCGACGCGCTCGATGCGCACAGGGTCCACGCGGTTCCGGAGCAGGCTCCGCGCCACCCAACCGCTCACGGCGGTCTGGTCCTGCTCGGAGACGAGGTTGGTGCTGAGGACGTAACGGCGGAGGATCCCGGTTTCGAGATAGCCCTTCGGGACCACGAGGAGCTGGTTGATCTCACCGGCGCGCAGCGCACGATCCGCCTCGGCCTGGTTCGGGAAGGCGCGCACCTCCACGCGGAAGCTGTCCCGTTTCGAGCCTTGCGTGGAAGACGATGAGAGGTCCGTCGCAACGGTGCCCCGGATCTCGGGCTCGGCGTCCGCGAATGCTCCCGATGAGTCCACCAAGCCCAGCACGCGGAAGTCCTTCATCAGGCGGGCGCCTTCTCCCATCTGCGGCTTGATCATGATGGTGAACAGGATCGTATAGAGCACGGGGACGCCGATCACCGTGAACAGGAACGCCTTGCGGCGCACGGTCGTCAGGTACTCGCGCTCGGCGATGGTGGCAACCTTCTTGAGTGAGAGGCTCACCGCGCGGCCCCCCGCGCTTGCGCCGTGGCGTGCGCCGCCGGCTCGTCCGCGGTGGGCGGACCGCTCTGGCCCTGGTCGAGGCCCAGTCCCTCGCGCACCACCTTGATGAAGATGTCCTCCAGCGGCATGACCGAGTGGGAGAAGGACTCGAGCTCGACGCCCTGATCTACCAGCGAGCGAAGCACGTCGCGCGGCTGAGCCTCGGGCTCGAGCGTGAGCTTGAGCTCGCCGTTCACGGTTTCCACCACGCGCACGCCCGGAACCCGCGCCGGCAGGCGCCCGCCGCGCACCATCAGCGCGTGATCGGCATAGCGGCGCTTGAGGTCGCGCACCTCGCCGTAGAGCACCATGTGCCCGCGGTTGATCATGAGCGCGCGGTCGCACTGCTCCTCGACCTTGTTCATCTGGTGCGTTGAGAGCAGCACGGTTGCGCCAGCTGCGCGGCGCTCGCGCAGCACCTCCTCGAGGAGCTGGACGTTCAGCGGGTCGAGCCCGGTGAAGGGCTCGTCCAGGATCATGAGCCGCGGGCTGCCGATGAGCGCGGTGCAGAGCTGCACCTTCTGCTGCATGCCCTTGGAGAGCGCCTGCACCTGCTTCAGCATCCAGTCCTCGAGCCCCACGCGCTCGAGCAGCGTTGCGGCCTCGGCGCGGGCGGCGCGGCCGGCCAGTCCCCGCAGGCGCCCGTAGTAGGTGAGCACGTCGAGCACCGGAACGCGGCGGTAGAGGCCGCGCTCCTCGGGCAGGTAGGAGATCTCGTGCTTGAGCCCGCCGCCGACCGGCCGCCCGTCGAGCATGATCGTGCCCGAGTCGGGCTTCAGGATGTCGGTGATCATCCGGATCAGCGTGGTCTTGCCCGCGCCGTTCGGCCCGAGCAGCGCGAAGATCTCGCCGGGGCGCACCTCGAACGACGCGCGGTTCACCACCGCGCGTCCATCGTAGGTCTTGACGACTTCGCGTACCTCGAGCATGAGGCTCCTCACGTGCGTGTGGGGGCGGGCGGCGCAGACCCTGGCCCGCCCGCATCCAGCGAGGCCGGAGAGACTACGGGAAACGCCGATCGCCCCTCAAGCGGGCGATCAAGGCGGGGTGGCGCCGCTCCGCTACCGCCAGGCCCGCTTCACGCCGCCCCACGACCGCACGTGCGCCGGCGTGGGAACCAGGGCGGGGCCGAGCACCTGGACGGCGTGGGCGGCGTCGGTCTGAGAGTCGTAGGTGCACAGGTGCGTGAACTGCACCGGCCGGCCCGAGAAGACCTGGTTCCAGCTGAAGACGACGTAGTCGAGCCCGACCTGGAACGGGACGCCGCACACTCCTTCGTTCATGCCGGTCAGGACCGTGACGGTCGCGTCGAGCCCGCCCTTCCAACGCAGGAG
>VBOS01000465.1 GCA_005893185.1 Candidatus Eiseniibacteriota bacterium | reverse complement strand
TCGGGGTGGACTCGATCTTCCAGGCGCAGCTGGCCCAGGGGATCCTGATCCCCAACCCGTTCCGCCGCAGCCGGGATGCGGCCGGGTACGCCCGCAGCGTCTACTGGGTCCCGCCGCCCGCGCACAAGGTCTCGCTGTTCTACATCGGCAACGGCGTGTTCGGGTTCTCGAAGGACGTGGTGCAGGTGATCCAGCAGGATCTGTACGAGACGCCGACGCCGCCGCACGACGCCATGCCGGCGACCATCGATCTCGAAGGGCCGCGCCCCTTCCCGACTCCGCTCGCGTCCGTGCTGTTTCTCAATCCAGCGCTCGCCTTCGAGGTGCTGCCCCGCGACAGTTTGTTTCCGCCGTGCAAAAGCACGTGCGGCCTCGACTGGTACCGCTTGCAGCAGACGACCCCGCGCGACCTGACGATCATCATCACCGCTCCCCAGGTGAAGGGCACGTTCGCGGGATTCGTGAGTAACCAGTTCGACGGAGCGAGCCCGTGGACAGTCGGGCCGGGCTCGCACAATTGCCGGGGCAAGAAGTTCTCCCCCAACGAGGCGGTCGGCGATTCGACGATCGTGGCCCTCGCCGGGACCACGGGCAACCTTGACGTGATAGCGCTCTTCAACCAGGCCGGCCGCTATGGCCTGACCGTGGTCGAGGGCTACCTCACGAGCGACAGCCTCGACGCGCGTATCGTGAAGGACGTCCACGAGGAAGACGACTACTGCGACGCCCCGATGGCGCTGATCACGGAGGCGATCAGCCCCCCGTATCGGGCGTCGCTCACGATCGACAACCCGCACGACGTGGACTGGATCCGCTTCAACGTTCCCGGCAGCCTCGTCACGCCGGTCCAGATCCGGACGGGCGCAGTGCCCATCGTCGTGGGGCAGGACTCGAGCGACATCGACGTGTACGTGCTGCACGAGCCGTCCGCGGGGGCGCAGTTGGACTCGATCGCCGGGGTCGCAGCGCCCGGGTCCGATAACAACACGACGGTGCTTCTCGCGCCCGGAAATTACTACGTCGTCGTCGTGGATTTCGCCGGGGTGCCAACACCTTACAACATCTGCATCGGCGCAAGCCTGAACAGTTGCGCCACCTTCCCCGCGCCCCCCGCGCAGGCGCCCACGCCCGCCCAGCTCCAGGCCGCCACCCGGCGGCGCGCCGCGCTCGAGGCCCGCACGGCCGTCCTCCGCGCCGCGAGGCTGCGCGACTGATGGCGAACGGCAGCGTCGAATGCATCCACTGCCACACGCCGCTGCCCGAGAACAGCCGCTATTGCTTCGCGTGCGGGGCCGACGTGTCGGGGGGCGACGCGGCGCCGTCCACGAGCAGCGTGGACGTGCTGCGCGAGCGGCTGCAACGGCTGATCGAGGGGAAGTACGAGATCGAGCGCCTGCTGGGCAAGGGCGGGATGGCCGCGGTGTTCCTCGCCCACGACCTCACCCTCGAGCGCGAGGTGGCGATCAAGGTCCTCCCCCCGGATGTGGCGCAGGACGAGCAGGTGGTGCGCCGCTTCCAGCAGGAGGCGAAGACCGCCGCCAAGCTCGATCACCCGAACATCATCCCGATCTATCGGGTCGAGAGCGAGGGCGGGCTCAACTACTTCGTGATGAAGTACATCTCGGGCACATCGCTGGAAGACCTCCTGGAGAAGCGGCAGCCCCTCGCGTTCGACCACATCCAGCGTGTGCTGTGGGAGGCCGCCTGCGCGCTGGGGCACGCTCACCAGCGCGGCGTGGTGCACCGCGACGTGAAGCCGGCGAACATCATGTTCGACCACCACGGCCGCGTGATGCTCACCGACTTCGGCATCTCGAAGGCGCTGCAGGCGGCGACCGGCTTCACCGCGACCGGCATGATCATCGGGACGCCCCACTACATGGCGCCCGAGCAAGCGAAGGGCCAGACGGTGGACGGCCGAGCGGACCAGTACTCGTTGGGGATCGTCGGCTACCGCATGCTCACGAGCGAACTGCCGTTCAGCGGCGACTCGGTGCACACGATCCTCTACAAGCACATCTTCGAGGAGGTGCCGCTCGCCAAAACGCGGCGCGCCGACGTCCCGGATTTCCTGTCGACCGCGATCGCACGCGCTCTCTCCAAGGAGCCCGAGCAGCGCTTCCCCACGATGGAGCAATTCGCGACCGCCGTGTGGCCGGAGCAACCGGTGGCGGCGCCCGCCGGGGGCCCGACGCCGAGGGCGCCCAGGACGCCGCGAGTCGTGACCGCCGACACCCCGACCGAAGTGACGTCAGCGCCCACGACCCCGCTGCCCGCGGCGGCGCGTCCCAAGCCCGGCGCCCGGCGCGCTCCTCCGGCTCCGCGGAAATCGCGGGCGGGATTGGTCGCTGGGCTGGTGGCCGTGCTCGGCGCGCTCGGGGCAGGGGGCTACTTCCTGCTCGGGCGCTCCAAGGCGGAGCCCCCGTCCAGCGAGAGCCAAGCGTCACCCGGCGGGCCCACGACGCCCGCGGTCGAGACGGTGCGCGTGGCCGTGCCGTCTGCCACGCCGCCGCGCCACGAGCAGCCGCGGGAGCGAGACAAGGCGCCGCCGCCCGCTGCCGCGGAAGCGCAGGGCTACCTCACGGTCGCGGCCGACCCGTTCGGCACCGTGTACATCGATGGCGTGGAGATCGG
>VBOS01000464.1 GCA_005893185.1 Candidatus Eiseniibacteriota bacterium | reverse complement strand
CTGCGTGGCCGCGTGCAGGGACGGGTCCGCGAGGTGGCGCTGGCTCTGATCTTCGGCGGGGCGCTCGGAAACCTCGTGGACCGGATCACGACCGGGTTGGTGGTGGATTTCATCGAAATCGGCGTCCGACACTGGCGCTTCCCGGTGTTCAACGTGGCCGACTCGGCTGTGACGGTGGGGGTGGCGCTGTTCGCCCTCGCCTGGACGCGGCGGCAGGACGAAGGCGCGGCGCCGGAGTCTCAGGGGGGCCCAAGCGAGATCGCCCCGAAGGAGGCGGTGGATGCTGGAGCTCGTGGTGCCAGAGTTCCGGGCGGGGGAGCGGCTGGACCGCTTCCTGGCGGCGGCGCAGGCGGATCTGTCGCGTAGCCGGCTCCAGAGCCTGATCCGGGAGGGCCGTGTGCTCGTGAACGGAAAGATCGCACGCGCCTCATTGCGTCTCCACGACGGCGACCAGGTGCGAGTGGAGCTTCCGCCCGAGCGCATCGTGAAGCTTGCCGCGGAGGATATCCCGCTCTCGATCCTCTACGAGGACGAGTCCATCCTGGTCGTGGACAAGCCGGCCGGCATGGTGGTCCATCCCGGGGCGGGAGTTGCGTCGGGCACGCTGGTGCACGCGCTGCTCCACCGCGACCCGCGGATCGCCGCCGTGGGGGGGGCCGGGCGTCCCGGCATCGTCCACCGCCTCGACCGTGACACATCGGGCCTACTGGTCGTGGCGCGCACGGCCCGCGCCTACCGGGCACTGGTCGATGCCATCAAGAACCGCGACGTGAAGCGCCGATACCTAGCCCTGGTGTGGGGGGGGCCGCGGCCCGCTGAAGGCTCGGTCGAGGGAGCGATCGGGCGCGACCCGCGGCACCGCCAGCGCATGGCGGTGGTGCGGCGCGGCGGAAAGCCGGCCCGCACGCGCTGGCGGGTGGCGGAGCGGTTCGGATGGTGCACGGCGCTCGATGTCGCTCTCGAGACCGGGCGCACTCATCAGATTCGCGTTCACCTTGCGCATCTCGGCCACCCGGTGGTGGGCGATCGAACCTATGGAGGGCGCGCCAGAATGCCGTTGAGGCTCACCGCCGCCGAGCGTAGTCTGGCTGAAGAATTGCTGGATCGGCTTCCCAGACAGGCGCTCCACGCATCGGAGCTGGAGTTCGCGCACCCCATCCGGGGAGTTAGACTCCACTTCGAAGCACCGCTGCCCTTGGACATCGCTGGCGCGCTGTCATGGCTCCGGGGGCTCGGGCAGCCACGCCGGGGACGAACCGCCACATGAAGGAGAAGCCTGCCACTCCCCAGGTCGTCACCGTGCGGATGCCGAGCCGGCTCGACATGCTCGGCGAGCTCGACCACGTCACCCAGAGCGTGTGCGAGCGGCTCCACTTCGACGCGCAGAGCAGCATGCAGATCAGCATGTCGGTGATCGAGGCCGGCACGAACGCGATCCAGCACGGTCACCTCCGCGACGCCTCGAAGCCCGTGGACACGACCTTCACCGTGTTCCCCGACCGGCTCGAGATCTCGGTGCACGACCTGGGCCGGGGGTTCAAGCTCGAAGATGTGAACGGCAACGTCACGTCGCCCGACCACATCCTCGATCCTCGCGGCCGCGGCATCTTCATCATGCGCGAGTGCATGGACTCGGTCCGGTTCGAGTTCTCCCCCTCCGGCACATCCTGCCTCCTGACGAAGCGACGCCCGCCGCAGGGCCGGGCGGGCTAGTGCCGGAGTCGGTTCCGCGGATTCTCGCGGTGGACTGGGGGGAGCGCCGGATCGGACTCGCCGTGAGCGACCCGCAAGGCATCATCGCGACCGGGCTTCCGACGCTGGTGGTACGCGGCGTGGCGGACGCGCTGGCGCGCGTGGCGGCGATCGCCGCCGAGCGCGAGGTGGAGCGCATCGTGGTGGGGCTGCCGCTGCTGATGTCGGGTGAGCGGGGCGAGGCGGCGGGGAACGCGCAGCGCTTCGCCGATGCGCTCGCCAGACGCACCGGCGTCGTCGTGGACACGTACGACGAGCGGCTCACATCGGCCCTGAGCGAGCGCCGCCTGCGCGAGGTGGGCGCGCGCCGCGGGCACGCGCGCACGCGCGTGGACCAGGGCGCTGCTGTGGCGCTGCTCGAGTCGTACCTGCTGCGGGTCCGCGCGGGCGGCAAGGACTAGGCGCGTGGCGGGCAAACCGAGGAGCGCGGGGCGATCGGGGCCGTTCCGGCCGCGACGCTGGGCGCTCCTGCTCCTGCTCGTAGCAGCTCTGGCAGTTGCCTCGGATCTCTTCCTGCCCGCGGGCTTCTTCCCGCCGCACGAGCACCGCGTGGTCATGGTGATGCGCGGACAGAACCTGCGCGGGATCGCGAGCGAGTTGAAGCGCGTGGGGCTGCTGCGGGGCACGCTCAGCTTCCTGGTGCTGGCGCGCGTGATGGAGCTCGATCGGCACGCCAAGGCGGGACAGTACTCGTTCCCGCTGGGGATCACGGTGCCGGCGCTGTTGCGCGCGCTGGCCTACGGCATGAGCGGGCTCAACCTGGTGACGATCCCCGAGGGGCTCACGCTCTCCGAGGTGAGCCTGCTGCTCTCGAATCATCTCGGCGTGCCGGTGGCGGCCTTCGACTCGCTGGGGCAGGACCGCGCGTTCCTGGATTCGCTCGGCGTGGACGCATCGGGTCTGGAGGGCTACCTGGCGCCCGACAGCTACGAGTTCCTTCCGGGCACATCGCCGGAGGTCGCGTTCCGCACCATGGCCGAGCGCCAGCGGACGGTGGTGCGCCGCGCGATGTCGGGGCGCGACTCCCTGCCGCTGGGGTTCACGGTGCACCAGATCCTGACGCTGGCATCGATCGTGGAATCGGAGGCGATGAAGGACGACGAGCGCCCGCGCATCGCACGCGTCTACATGAACCGGATGGAGCGCGGGATGAAGCTCCAGGCGGATCCCACGGTGTCCTACGGGCTGGGCCGCAGCCCGCATTCGCGCGTGTACCTGCGTCAGCTGCGCTCGAACACGCCGTTCAACACGTACCTCTACGTGGGGCTGCCGCCGGGCCCGATCTGCAATCCGGGCCGCTCGAGCATCGAGGGGGTGCTGCAGCCGACGGCGGACATGAACGAGCTGTATTTCGTCGCCCGCGGCGACGGCCGGCACATCTTCGCGCGCACCTACGCGGAGCACCTGGCCAACATTCGCGAGGCGCACGTGCTGCAGTCGAGCCCCGGCGGGCGCGGGGCCGCTGCCGATTCGACGATCATGGCGATGCCGCCGTCGTAGCGGCCCGCGGCGCGCTTCGCCGTTCGAGAAGCCTCTGAGTTCGAGCGGCGGCGGAGGGCTTCAGGCAAGGGCCGCAGCCGCCGCTCGGGACACATCCTGTGTCCCTCGCTGACGCCGAGCCCCGCTCCGCCGTCCCTGGCTGCGCGGG
>VBOS01000072.1 GCA_005893185.1 Candidatus Eiseniibacteriota bacterium | reverse complement strand
GAGGCTGCGGCCCAGCAGCTCGCCCCCGACGAGATTCGGGTGATCCTCGCGCACTCCGGCCGCAGCGGCTTTCAGCGGAGCGACCAGAGTCAATGCAAACGCGAGAAAGAAAGCGGCCGGAGTGGCGCCTCGTCGCGAAGCGCGAGCGCTCGAGCGTAGTCTCGAAATGGTGGTCGGGAGAATGGGAGTCGGCACGGCCATGGCGACCTCTCGGGTTGACCACCGGCCCTCAGCCGGTGGAGCGGAACACCACCCACCGCAGACAAGCATGCGTGAACGTCGCGAGGGCGGTTCCACGACGGTCAACCACTGTAACACGGAGGGCCAGACCGCGTCCCATCTGACGAGGCGAAGGGGAAGAGCTGGCGCAGGTGCTACGATGCGCTGGTTTTCGGAAATGTCTCAAGCTCGTAGTCTCATATCTGTGGAGGCCGAGATGGACCGTCGCGGAGTATCTTGGTTCCCGTCGCTCGCATTGCTTCTCGCGACGGCAGTGGCACATCCGGTGGCCGCCCGAGCGGGCGTCAACGTGAGCATCTATGGCATGCACATGGACCCTTCGGATCAAGATGCCAAGGACTTCAGCCGCGCATCCTACGGTGGCGGTTTGCACGCCAGCTTTCCTGTTCCCCAACTGGGCAACCTCCTCGCCGGCGCGGTCGGCATCGAGCTGGTCAACATGCTCTCCGAAACCCATGAATTCCAGGACCCCGAGACTGGACTGCGTGTCGAGCAGCAGACGAACCAGGAGTACTTCCGTTTGTACCTCGGCCCCGAAATCGGGCCACACGGGCACGGGTTCTTCAGGCCGCACGTTGGTGTCCACGCAGCGCTCGTCAACTATGGCATCAGCACTGACGTTGTGGTCCCCGACGATGGCAACCGCGAGAACGAGATTCGGCAGAATCTGCGCTCGGAGAACCGCACGGTGTTCGGTTACGACCTCAACGCAGCTACGGATCTCAATTTTGGGAACTGGTTCGTCGAAGGCGGCACACGCTTCGCGAAGAGCTTCAACGTGCCGCAGCAGCTCGGTGGCGGCGCCGTCACTATCCACCCCGGCTACGTCCAGATCTACGTCGGCCTGGGAGCAAACTTCCACTATTGAACGAAGCCGACGAAGGATTGCCGCGGTCTATCGCTAGCGCTTCGCGACCGGGATCACGAGCTTGAGCGCACTCAAGGCGGTGGAGAACGCCATGACCTTGACGTCCACGAGCCCCGCCTCCAGCGCGGCGGCCCGAATGTGATCCTCCGTGAGCTCGCGCCGGCCCTTCGGCCACACGACCCACACCGCGCCGTCGCGGTCGAGCGATCGAAGCGCCACCTCGAGCCGCCCGAGATCGCGCCGGGTCGTGACTCCGAGAACGATCAAGCCCGAACCCTTGACGATCCTCCCGACGTGAACCCGATCGGTCCGGTCGGCCAGCTCGGTCGCGAACGCGGCGTCGTCGAGCCCCGTCACCGACACGCGCTGGCCACCTTTCACGCCGAGCTTGTCGACGCGGCTCCTGGCACTCGGGAGTCCCATGCCGCGGCACTCAGTCCAGCGCGCGCGCCAGGGGCGCCCTGAGCCGCGAGGACTCGACGCGGCCGAGCGCGATGCTGCTGGCGCCCACGAACGTGGCGAGCGAGCGCAGCGCCGCGCCCACGCCCGCCACCGCCTCCGCGCGGTCCAGCGCTCCCCAGCTCGCGGCGGGCGGCGGCTCGCCGGCCGCGAACCACGGCTCGAAGTGCACCACCTTCACCTCCAGTCGCCGCGCGGCGCGATGGGTCTTCGCGTCGGCGCGGCCGATCAAGACGCCGTCGTGGAAGATCGGCAGCGAGTAGTAGCCGTGCACCCGCTTGTGCCCCGGCGTGTAGACCTCGATGCGATAGTCGAAGCCGAACAGGCGCTTCACGCGATCCCGGTGCCACAGCAGCGAATCGAACGGCGCGAGCAGCGTCGTGCCCCGCGCCGCCCGGCGCCGGCGCGCAGCCGCGGCGAGCGACTTCAGATCTTCGGCGAGCGCGAACCAGCGCCCGCGGTGGCCCGCGATCTCCACCTCCACGACCTCGCCGCTTCCGAGCAGGCTCTGGAGCGTCCGCCGGCGCTCCACGGCGCGTGTGCGCGGAAACGTGAGGTACATGTTCAGGTCGGTCTCGGTGGCGGCGCCCATCGCGTGCAGCGACCGGCGCAGGTGCCACGCCGCGAACTGCTCGCGCGTGAGCGGCTCCACGCGATCGAACTCCTCGAGCACGCGTTGCGCCAGGTCGAAGCGCTTCTGGAAGTGCACGCGCGAGTGGACGAGCGTGCGTCCCGTCATCCACAGCCAGTGCAGCGCGTGGGTGGCGGGCTTCCAGTTCCACCAGCCCACGCCGCGCGCCGGCCGCCGCTCGCGGAAGTCGGCGTTCGCCATCGGGCCGCGCGCGCGGATCTCGGCCTCGACCCCGTCCAGCACGCGCTGGTTCTTGCGCAGCCAGCGGGCCCAGCCCGTGTGCCGGAGCTCGAAGTCGAGCATCGCTCGCCGCCACGCCGGGAGATCCGAGCGCGGCACCATGCACGCCGCGTGAGCCCAGTACTCGAACAGGACGCGCTTGCGCCACGCCATCCGGTCGAACGCCGCGTGGGAAAACGCGTCGAACCGGCTCCACGCCGTCAGGTAATGCGCCCGGTCCACGACGTTGATCGAGTCGAGCTGGATCCCGCCCGCGTCGCGGGTGAACCGCACGAGGTTGGCGGCCGTGAGCCGGCGGCCGCGCGGGCGATCGAGGTGCTGGCGCTGGATGAACAGCGCCGCGGCCGCGCGCAGCGGGAACCTGGCAGGCTTCGCGATCGGCCGGGCCGCGGCGTTGCGCGCCGGCCGCGCCGAGCTGTTTCGCGCTGGCCGCCTCGCGCCGTCCGGCGCCGAGCCGCCCGGTGCCGCCCGCGAGGAGCCGTCCCGCGCCGGCCGCTCGGAGCCGCCCGCTGTCCGCGCCGCGGCGCTGCGCGTTGGATGCGCCACCGTTCGCTTCATCGCGGCCGGGGCGGCGGCGGGTACGCGCGGCCGAGCACCTCGACCAGGTGCACGATCTGGACCTCCGAGCCCCGCGCGCGGGCGCCGCGCGCCATGTGCAGCATGCAGCCCGGGTTCGAAGCCACGACCAGCTCGGGCGCCACCTGCTCGATCGAGTCGAGCTTGCGCTCGAGCTGGCGGTCGGCCATGTCGGGATGCGTCAGGTTGTAGACGCCGGCGCTGCCGCAGCACCAGTCGGAGTTCGGCAGGTCGACCAGCTCGAGCCCTGCGACCGCGCGCAGCAGTGCGCGAGGCTCGGCCCGCACCCGCTGGGCGTGCGCGAGGTGGCAGGGGTCGTGGTAGCCGACCCGCAGCGGCTTCGACCGATCCCCCGCCGAGGCGAGCGGCGCTGCCGCGGGCGGCAGGCCAATCGCCGCGAGCGCCTCCGACACATCGCGCACGCGGCCGGCAAACGCGGCGGCCGCGGGCTCGGCCAAGAGCTCTCCGTATTCACGCAGTGCTGCGCCACAGCCGGCGGAGTCGGTGACGACGAAGTCGAGCGGTCCGGCGGAAGCCGCGGCGAACGCCGCCACGTTCGCATCCGCCAGCCGCTTCGCGATACGCCGCAACCCCGCGTGCGCATGGAGCGCGCCGCAGCACGTCTGGGCGCGCGGCACGACGACCTCGCACCCCGCGAGCACGAGCAGCCGCACCGCCTCGCGATTGATGGCGGGGAACATCGTCTCCATCACGCACGTCGTGAAGAACCCCGCGCGCGCCCGCGCCTTCCCGGCGGGGTGGAACACGAGCGCGTGCGGGGCCGACTCCATCCGCGCACCGGGCGCGAGATCGGATGCCACCCCGTCCAGCCGCCGGGCGGCGCGGGGCAAGAGCGGCGGCGTCATCGCGAAACCCTGAATAGCGAACCGGGGCAGCAGCCGCCGCGCCAGCGCCGAACGCATGAACGCGG
>VBOS01000071.1 GCA_005893185.1 Candidatus Eiseniibacteriota bacterium | reverse complement strand
CACAGCGCAGCCACGGCGCGTGACAGACAGGCTCGGAACGCGGGGCCTGCCACGCGACTCCACGGGCGATCGAGCCCGCGCCGCAGCTCATCGACCCGGGCCTGGCGGGACTCGAGGTAACGGGCCGCCGCGGCGGGCGCCCCCGGGGTCGCGAGGGCGTCGGGCCCCGACAGAAACTCGCGCACGAGCCCCATCGTCACCACTGCATCCTGAAGCTCGCCCAGATGGTCCTGCAGCGCGACCATGGACTCGATGGCCTTGTCGGCGCGGCGGTCGAGGACGTCGCGGAAGAACTCGAGCAGGTACCGCAGCCGCTTTCCCTCGATGCGCAGCGCGTGGAGCGACGCGACGGGCGCCCCGGGGAGCAGGGACTCGTAGGCGCAGACGGCGCCGTAGTGCGCCCAGATCTCCGAGGGCAGGACGTGCGCCACCCGCGTCGCGCGGGGATGCTCGTCGTCCGCAGGCGTGCGCGCCCCGGCACCGGATGTGTCGAGGAAGCGCGTGTACTCCTCCTTGAAGCTCGTGTAATCCGGCCCGCGGAGGTGTGCCAGCATCTGCCTCCGGGCGTCGCGATCCCGCCGAGTCCACGCTTCGAGGAGTCCCTGGAACGCGCGAGCCTCCGCTTGGGCGCGAGTCGACTGGTATTCGCGGGCGGCGACCAGCAAGACGTCGAGGTCGCGCACGGCTCCCAGAAAGCCACCCAGCGTTCGGAGTCCATCGCGCACCGGCCGGATCTCCTTGCGGCGGAAGTGCGGCCCGACGATGCGGAGCGCCGCGCGCTGCCGTCGGGTCGCGACCCGCATCCGGTGCAGCTCCTCCGGGTCTTCGCCCGCGATCGTGCCCGCCTCGCGCGCGAGCGCCTCCTCCCAGTGGAAGCGCAGGATCTTGCGACCCGCCTCCGACATGGGCTCGTTCGCCGACACGCCGGTCCCCGAGGCGCGACGGCTCGCGCGGGCCTTGGCCTTCCCGGTCTTCGCGCCGGGTTCCGGTGGATGTGGCGGCGGGAGCGCGGCGCGCTCAACGGCGGAATCGGGCGTCCATGACTCCGAGGCGTCCAGCAGCGCCAACGCGCGCTCGAGCTTCGAGAGCGCCTGCGGGCGCAGCCCGAAGGGTTGGAGCCGGTCCGCGATGGCGCGAAGATCGGTCGTGTCGCCAGATGGCGCCAGCTCGATCTCGAGCTCGTAGGCGGCCGGAAGCGCGGGCGGGCCGAACTCGACGCGATCGAGCGACAGCACGGCGATACGCTGGCCCTCGCGCTCGACTTCGCGCGTGAGGCGTCGCTGGCCCACGCGGACCAGCTCGACCAGCGGCTCATCGCCCGCGAGCCGCATCACGATGTCACGCCCGGGCCCGGCGGGCCAGCGGTCGGGCGGCGTGCCGGGCGGGACCTCGGCCTCGTGCTCGGCTCGGTGGTGCACAGCTTCCTGTGCACGGCCCAGCCCTTTCACCGTCACCACTTCGGGTCTGCCCGCATCGTCCGCGCGCCGCCGACACGAGTATCCTCCGTGAAGCAGGGCACGGCGCGGCGTGTCGAGATAGTGGTCGGTGATCCGCCGCTCGCCGCCGCCCACGAGATGGTACTCGCCCAGCGCAGCGAGCGACCGGAGCTTCTCGAAGGTCGCTGCGTCCGGTACCACGTACTTGGCCTCGATCTCCGAGTGGCCGGCGAGGGGCGCGCTCTTGGGTCGCACCGGCGCGGTCACGCCGTGCTTCCCGTCGGTGCGGGATGGATCACCCCGGAAATGTAAATGCCTGTCCCGCGGGGTGGCAACAAGGGCTTCCCTCGCATCCGAGCGCATTCGCGGCGGATTTCTTCCCTCCGTCACGACGCGTTCACCGGTTCGAAACACCTCCCGTGGCTTCATCGATGGCAGCGCGACTCCCGAAGCGCGGCTCGCGCGGTTCCGATGGGGATCTTCATGTCCGCCAAGACCGAGGTGGAGTCCGAGGGCTTCGACCACTCCGTTCCCCGGGCCGAGCCGTGCGGCCCGGGCCCCGATTTGTTGCTCGCGGTCCCCGGGAAGAAACGCGGCCGACCCCCCAAGATGTCCGCGCAGGAGCTTCTCGATCGAATCCGCCGGCTCGCGGTCAGCCGCGCCGGACTGTTCCGCGTCCACGAGCGGAATGCGAGCCTCTACGCGCGCGCGCGGCGCAACTTCGGATCGTGGTCGGCGGCCGTGGCGGCCGCGGGCCTCGACTATCGCGAGGCGCTCAGCGGCGCCCGGACGCGCTCGGCCCGGATGCGCTCGGTCCGGATGCGCCGGCGGCGCTCGGCCCGGGCGCTGCGGCGCCGCGCCTTCTTCGGAGCGCGCAGCGACGTTTGACACCGCCGCTCCCGGCGCCGATTCTCGTTCCGCGCCATGAGCATCCAGGTCTTCGTTCCCGCACCGCTCCGCCCCTATTGCGGGGGCGCGTCGGAGCTCGGGATCGAGGCCCCGAACGTGCGGGCGGCGCTCGCGGAGCTCGAGCGCCGCCATCCGTCCCTGTACCGGAACGTGTGCGACGAGACCGGCGCCGTGCGCCGCCACGTGAACCTGTTCGTCAACACGGCCCACGTGCGCGACCGGGAGGGATTGGACACAGCTTTGATGCCGGGCGACGTTCTCACGATCCTACCCGCCGTCTCAGGAGGTTGAACATGCCGGAACGCGTGATGCTCACGATCGGAACCAGGAAGGGCCTGTTCGTCGCCGAGGCCGCGAAGACGCGGCGCAGCTTCGCGCTGCGCGGGCCGTTCGGGCCCGGGGTGGCCGTCTACGCATCCCTGATCGACACGCGCGGCACGCCGCGCCTGTACGCATCGAACTGCAACCCGTTCTTCGGGATGAAGGTGCTGCGCTCGACCGACCTCGGAAAGTCGTTCAAGGAAACGAAGTCGGCCCCGGTGTTCCCCAAGGACGACGGGCGGGCGCTCGCCAACATCTGGTCGCTCGAAACGGGCGCCGGCAAGAAGGACCTGTGGTGCGGCGTCGAGCCGGCCTCGCTGTTCCGCAGCGACGATGGCGGTGACACGTGGGAGATGGCGACGAGCATCAGCAATCACGAGCACGCGCGGAAGTGGCAGCCGGGCGCAGGCGGACTCTGCATGCACACGATCATCCGCGACGGGAACCGGGTCCACCTCGGCATCTCGACCGGCGGGCACTACCTGAGCGAGGACGGCGGCGCAACGTTCAAGGCCTCGAACAGCGGCGTCGGCGCCGGATTCCAGCCGGATCCCTATCCCGAGTTCGGCCAGTGCGTGCACAAGATCGCGCGCCACGAAGACGTGCCCGGCCGGCTCTACATGCAGAACCACGGCGGCTGGGCCAACTGGAGCGGGCCCGGCGGCCCGCGGCCCGACATCGGCGTGCTGCGCAGCGACGACCACGGCAAGAGCTGGCGCACGATCTCGAAGGGGCTGCCCTCGGACTTCGGCTTCCCGATCGTCGTCCATCCGCACGACGCCGACACGGTCTACGTCATGCCGCTCGTGCCCGAGACCCGTACCTGTCCCGGCGGCGCGCCGGCGGTGTGGCGCAGCGAGAACGGCGGCGACTCGTGGAGCCGGCTCGCGAAGGGCCTGCCGAAGAAGCAGAGCTACTTCACCGTCCAGCGCGACGCGATGGACGTCGATCGCCTCAAGTCGCCCGCGCTGTACTTCGGCACGACCACCGGCCAGCTCTGGATCGGGCGCGAGGGCGGCGAGGAGTGGGACTGCCTGTTCGAATCGCTGCCGCCCATCCACTGCGTGAAGGTCGCTGTGGTGTGAAGCGCCGCGGCGCCGATCGACTTGAGGAAGACCGCGCGCGAGCCCCCGCGCGCGGTCGCGGCACCCGACGCGAAGCGAGCCCGCCGCGCGTGGAAGCTATCGCGAGCCGGATTCTTTGGAGCCAGTTCGGGGCCGCGATCGACATGCTCGACAACGCCGTGCGCGCCTGCCCCGACGAGGTCTGGGGCGACGGTCCGACGCCACACGCGTTCTGGTATCTCGTCTACCACACGCTGTTCTGGCTCGATCTCTATTTGTCGGGCACGCCTGCGGGCTTCGCGCCGCCTTCGCCCTTCTCGCTGGACGAGCTGGACCCAGCTGGCGTCTACCCGGAGCGCGTGTACACGAAGGCCGAGATGCGGGCTTATCTCGAGCACGGACGCCGCAAGTGCCGCGCTGCGATCGCGGCGATGAGCGCGGAGCGAGCGGCCGAGCCTTCCGGCTTCGAACGGGTGGGTTTGAGCCAGGGCGAGCTGCTTCTGTACAACATGCGCCACGTGCAGCACCACGCCGCGCAGCTCCACCTCATCCTGCGCCAGCGCACGAACTCGGCTCCGCGCTGGGTTGGGAAGACCGCGCACGCGCTCGATGGAGATTGA
>VBOS01000463.1 GCA_005893185.1 Candidatus Eiseniibacteriota bacterium | reverse complement strand
AGCGGACGGCGGCGTCGGGCGATTCCGCGAGACGCTCGGTGATGTACGGCGGAATGATGCACTGGATCGGATCGCGACAGAGCGCGTGAGGCTTCATGCTCCGCCCTCCTTCGGGGCGAGGGCCCCGACCTCCCGCCACAGCATGGCCACGGCCACCGCATAGCAGGCCGCCGCCAGCAGAGGCACGGTCGCGTACAGGGGGCTGCGCGTGACGATCACTCCGGCCGACACGACGAGCGTGGTCGCGACCGCGAGGAATCCGAAAGCCGCGCTGCGGTACAACCACGCGTAGGGTAGGAAGTGCGAGCTGAACAACACCGCCAGGGCAAACGGGGTCCAGTCCGGCGCACGATTGAACACCAGAATGACGACCGGCCAGTAGAAGAGCTGCACCGCCGCGAGCATCAGCCCCAGCGGAGTCAGCGTGGCGCTCTTCGCGAAGAGATCGCCGCCGGCGATGCGCGTGAGCAGGGCGCCCAGCGGGAACACCACGCCCGTGAGCGCGAAGCTGAAGACGAGCGCGGTCTTCTGTGGAAACTGCCGGAGCAGGATGGCGACGCCGAGCCAATACAGCATGCCGGCCGCCGGCATCCCGATGCCCTTGCGGGTGAGAAGCGCCAGCCGGTCACGCTCGGCTTCGAACTCTCGCAGCGCGGCGTCCGGTGCCATGCCCTACTGGTTCATGCTCTCCAGGAACTTCTTGTTGGTCTTGCTCTCTTGCATCTTGTTGATGAGGAACTCCATCGCCTCGACGGGGCTCAGCTCGTTCAGGAACTTGCGCATGATCCACACTCGCTGGAGCGCCTCGGGCGTCATCAGCAGCTCCTCCTTGCGGGTGCCGGAACGGTTGATGTCGATTGCCGGGAAGATGCGCTTGTCGGAGAGCTTGCGGTCGAGCACCAGCTCGGAATTTCCGGTGCCCTTGAACTCCTCGAAGATCACCTCGTCCATGCGCGAGCCGGTCTCGATCAGCGCGGTGGCGATGATGGTGAGCGAGCCGCCGTTCTCGATGTTGCGCGCCGCGCCGAAGAAGCGCTTGGGTCGCTGGAGCGCGTTGGCATCGACGCCGCCCGAGAGGATCTTGCCCGAGTGCGGCACGACGGTGTTGTGCGCGCGCCCCAGCCGCGTGATCGAGTCGAGCAGGATCACCACGTCGCGCTTGTGCTCGACCAGGCGCTTGGCCTTCTCGATCACCATGTCCGCCACCTGCACGTGGCGCTCGGCGGGCTCGTCGAACGTCGAAGACACGACCTCGCCCCTCACGGTGCGCTGCATGTCGGTGACTTCCTCGGGGCGCTCGTCGATCAGCAGCACGATCAGCATCACCTCGGGATGGTTCTCGGTGATGGCGTTGGCGATCTTCTGGAGCAGGATGGTCTTGCCGGCTTTGGGCGGCGACGTGATGAGCGCGCGCTGGCCCTTCCCGAACGGGCACAGCAGGTCGATGATGCGCGTCTCGATGCAGCGATCCTTGGTCTCGAGGTTGAGCTTGTCGGTGGGATAGAGCGGCGTCAGGTTGTCGAACAGGATCTTGTCCTTGGCCGCCTCCGGGCTCTCGAAGTTGACCGCCTCGACGCGCAGCAGCGCGAAGTAGCGCTCGCCCTCCTTGGGCGGGCGCACCTGCCCCGACACGGTGTCGCCGGTGTGGAGGTCGAAGCGCTTGATCTGCGACGGCGAGACATAGATGTCGTCCGGACCGGGCAGGTAGTTGTAGGTCGGAGAGCGCAGGAATCCGTACCCCTCGGGGAGGATCTCCAGGACACCCTCGGCGAAGATCAGGCCGTTCTTCTCGGTCTGGGCCTCGAGGATCTTGAAGATCAGCTCTTGCTTGCGTAGGCCGCTCGTGCCCTGAACGCTCAATTCCTGGCACAGGTGGAGCAGCTCCGACATGGTCTTGCCCTTGAGCTGGGTGAGCTCCAAGGTCGGGCCGGAGGGCGGGATTTGAACCGGGGTCGTGGTAGAGGTGGTTTCCATGAGGGGTCTCGCCTTCGAGGGAAGTTGCGCTGCCGCCGCGCCTCGCCTCGCAACGCGGGGTCCAGGCGTTCGGGCTGGAGTCGCGAGCCCTTCCGTGGCTCGCAGGCTCCTGGAGTGATGGGTTAGAAGTGGGTCCGAGTTACGATGAAGACTCGAACGTAGTCCTCGGGTGGATGAAAGCGGTGAACGAAATTCGCAGAGCGGCGGGAGTTGATTGGTTGGCTCCAGGGAGGCCAGCGCGCCCGGGGTCGGGGGGCGGATCGCTGGGACCGAGCCGAACGCGCTTCGAGCGCATCACTCGTCGGCTCGGAAATCTACATTAAGGCGGCCGGAGGGTTGATGTCAAGGCCCGACCGGGCTCACACCTCTTAGTATCGTCCCATCGATCGCGGCCACTCGTCGGCTCGGAAATCTACATTAAGGCGGCCGGAGGGTTGATGTCAAGGCCCGACCGGGCTCACACCTCTTAGTATCGTCCCATCGATCGCGGCGCTTGAGCCTGTCGTATCGAGCGCCGCGTTCGCTGACCGGCGCCGCCCGTGGGAGGGCCGCGGGGGTCGCGGGGTGCGTCTCGCGGCACTCTCGCGGCGCGCGGAGGGAGGGTCCCGGAGCGCGCTCGCGAGGGAGCGAGGCGGAGCCCTAGGCGGAGCCGAGCGGTGCCGCGAGACGCACCCTAGCGACCCTCCCGCGGGCGGCACCGGTCAGCGACCAGCGGCAACACCATGCAGACCGTCCGGAGTGCCTTGCGCTTCGCAGAGCGATTTCCACCGCATTTTGCGAAGCTTCCCGGGGCCTATCCCCCTTCCTTCCGCAAGCGGCCGGAATTGCTCGGGCTCGTGATCGGGCGACATGCGGCGTGTGGGTGGCACGTGGCTTGCGGTCTCTCGCGTGCGGCGGGGACGCGGGGATTCGCGTCCTTCCATCCGAGCCTGCCACCTCCAGCGCGGCCTCGTACCCCGCCCATGTAATCCTGGAGCGCGCTGACCTTTGC
>VBOS01000462.1:1747-5719 GCA_005893185.1 Candidatus Eiseniibacteriota bacterium | reverse complement strand
TTGGCCGGGAACGTCAGCGTGCCGCTCGCCGCGACGTAGTCGTTGTTGGCCAGCGTGGCGCTGCCGTCCGCGGTCTGCCAGTTCACGGTCACCGTCTGGTCGCTGGGATTCGACATCGTCACCGACAGCGTCGCGGACGTCGGACCCGCGTTGCCTTCCGTGACGCTCACGTCGCTGATCGACAGCGTCGGCAGGCCGTCGTCGTTGACGATCGTCCCCACACCGGTGCTCGGCGCGCCCACCGTGGCGTTCGTCGCTCCGGTCAGCGTGACGTTGAACGTCTCGTTCGACTCCTGCGTCAAGTCTCCGTTCACCTGCACCACGATGCTGCCGGTCGTATTGCCCGCCAGGATCGTGGTCGACGACGTCGCGGCTTGATAGTCGTTGTTGGCCGTCGTCGCCGAGCCGTTCGACGTCTGGTAGTTGACCGTCACGTTGCTCGCCGACGTCGAGGACAGCGTCACCGTGAAGCTGAACGGCGTGGTGCCGCTGTTCCCTTCCGGATTGCTGGCGTTGCCGATCGAGACCGTCGGCAGATCGTCGTTGACGATGGTGCCCGTCGAGCTGCTCGGCGATCCCACCGTGCCGTTCGTGGCTCCGGTGAGCGTCACCGTGAACGTCTCGTTGGGCTCGGCGTTCGTGTCCCCCACCACGTTCACCGTGATCGTGCCGCTGGTGTTGCCCGCCGGGATGGTGATCGAGTTGCTCGCGCTCTGGTAGTCGTTGTTGGCGATGGTGGCGCTGCCGTCGGCGGTCTGGAAGTTCACCGTCACCGGCAGGCTATAGCTGCTCGAGAGGTTGACGGTGAACGTGAACGGCGTCAGTCCGGCGTTGCCTTCGTTGAGGCTCGGCCCCGCCGCGATCGTCACCATGGGTGCCGGCCCCGCCACGTTGGCCCAGTAGCTCGACCACAGGCTGGAGTTGGAGCCGGTGTTCCCGTCGTCGGTGCCGGTGCGGGTCTTGCCGTATTCCTGCAGCACCCACAGCGACCGGTCGTCGTTGGGATCGACCTGTGCCGTCGAGAAGTCCCCCCAGCGGTTGCGGCCCGTCGTCGTGCTGAAGGTCTTGTGGTAGTAGTCGTCGCCCGCCTTGTAGATCAGCGCGTCGCGGATCGTCCCTAGCCCGTCGGACGCGAAGTGGAACGAGTAGCCCGCCGAGGGGTGCTGGGCGGATGAGAACTGCGAGTAGCCCACGATGAAGTCGCCTGCCGAGTTCACAGCGATGTGCGGGTAGGCGTACCACTTCCCGCCGTTGATCGAGGTCGCGGTCGCGTCCTCGATGCGCCCGCCGTCGGCGAAAGCCGGCGAGGTGCTGGCCGTGACCTTGGTCCACTGGACGCCGGTGTGCGTCAAGGTGCCCGAGGGCAGCCCCACCGTCTGGGTGTAATAGATGAAGCCCCTGCCCGTCGTGGAGTCGACGCGGTAGACGGGCGCGGACCGGATCTGGGAGTCTTGCGACTCGATCGGGCACGGGGTGGCGCCGCAGGCGCTGCTTCCCGCATTGGGCGCGCTCTGCGGCAGCTGGTTGCCGCTCGGCTGCGCCCAGCCGCCGCCCGGGCGGGTCTGGGTCCCGCCGCTGGCGTAGATGGGAGACGCAGGCGTGCCGGTGATCCGGTCCACCTCGTACGTCGCACTGCCGCTGCTCAGGTGCGTCACCAGGTACAGCGTGTCCTCGGTGGCCGAGATCGTCTGGCACGGTGCGGTGGCGAAGTGAGTGCCGGCCGCCTGCGTGACCAGCGTCACGCCGCCCAGCGTCCCGGCCCGGGCCAGGAGGTAATTCGCGATCAGGGTCCCGCCGCGCGAGAACGCCCCACCCGAGGTGTAGGCGTTGATCGTCACCACCATCCAGTTCTTGTTGAAGCCCAGGATCGGGAAGTCGAGCAGCGGCGCCGCCCCGCCGTTGAAGTTGGGCGTCACCGCGTACAGGTGCCAGCTCCCGGCCGGGTCGCTCGTGAACGAAACCCCGAACAGAATGATCCCCGGGCTGTTCGTGGTCTGCATCGCCACCAGCCAGCGGTTCTGGATCGGGTCGTAGCAGGTGCGCGGGTCGGTGAGCCCGTTGAGCAGGGCCTTGTTGGTGACCACCGGGTTCCAGAAGGTGGCTGTGCCGACCGTGAGCTGCGTGGCGCCGGTTGCCTTGTCGCGGATCCTGTAGTTGTTGTTGAAGCTCTCCATCACCTTGGTCGGGCCCACGCCGCCCGCGACGTCGGGCGGGATCACGATGTAGCTCGAGTCCACCATTGGGACGTCGTCGAGGCCCATGTAGTTCTGGCTGGGCGAAGGCGACGCCACGAACGGCACGAAGGTCGGCGGCGAGAACATCGCCTGGGGGGAGGAGCCCACGATGTTGGCCCCCGGCTCGACGTCCATCTCGTTGATGGTCTCGGGGAAGATGAGGGGCCGCGGCTCATGCGCCTGGGTCCGCACCAGGCCGAGCTTCTCGAGCCGCGCGAGGTCGGCGAAGTTCACGACCGCGCTGCCGAGCAGCGTGGCGGCGGTGCCGGGCACGACGCCCGGCGTGGGCGGCGCCGATCGCACGGAGGATCTCTCTTCCCTCTCGCGCTCTTCGGGCCCCGCGCTCGAGAGGGCCGGCGTCAGCACGAAGGCGACCGCAAGCAGAAATGCGCTGCATGCGGAGCGGGCGGGGGCGCGGCAGGGACGGTCGAGGAAGGACATGGAAACCTCCGGGGGGACGGACCAAAGGGGTTCCCGAAAGCGTAGCCCGGCAGGAGCGGCCCCCGCAACGTGAATTTTGCCCGACTCCCTTGGCAGTGAGGGGGGGCCGCCGAACCGGGCTTCGGTGGCGCCAGGCCCGCCTTCCGCCCCGCGGGCGATCGGCCTAGAGTCCCCGCCGGGCCGCCGCTCGAAACCACTCGCCGGAGGTTGCTCCCCCATGTCTGCACACCGAATGACCCGTCTCGTCGCGGTTGGGCTCGCGCTCTCGTGCGCGGGTGCCACCCACGCCGCGCCGCCGCACGTCGTGCCGGCTCATGCCGGCCCCAAGCCGAGCGCGGCTTCCGTTCCCGCGCTGTCGCGCGCGGACATGGACACCACGGTCTCGCCCTGCCGTGACTTCAATCGCTACGCCAACGGAGGGTGGATCGACCACGCCACGATTCCGCCGGCCTACGCAGCTTGGGGGAGCTTCACCGAGCTCGCCGAGAAGAACCAGGCGGTGCTGCGGGGCATTCTCGACCGCGCGCAAGCCGATACGAAGGCCGCGGGCGGCTCCGATACGGGCCGCCTCGGCGCCTACTGGTGCGCGTGCCTCGACTCCGCCGCCGCGGATCGCGATGGCGCCAAGCCGATCGCTTCGCTGCTGGACCCGATCCAGCAGCTCGGCTCGACCGCGGCGCTGGCCGGCCAGGTCGCGGCGCTCCACGATCGCGGCGTTCGCGCCCTGTTCGCATTCCGCTCGGCGCAGGATCCCAAGCACAGCGACTGGCAGATCGCCCACGTCGAGCAGGGCGGGATCGGCCTGCCGGATCGCGATTACTACCTGCGCACGGACTCAGCTGCTGTTGCGACGCGCAGCCGCTACGTGGACCACATCGTGAAGACCTTCGCTCTGCTGGGCGACGACGCGCAGGGCGCGCGCGCAGCGGCTGAGGCCATTCTCGCGCTCGAGACTTCGCTGGCGAAGGCCTCGATGACCAACGTGCAGCGGCGCGATCCGAAGGCGACCTACCACAAGGTGACGGTGGACTCGCTCAAGCGAATGTGCCCCGGCTTCGACTGGAGCGCCTACCTTGCCGCGCGGGGGCTCGCCACGCTCGACTCGGTCAACGTCGCGCAGCCCGATTTCGTCAGCGCCCTGGACGGCCTGATCCGCAGCGTGCCGCTCGAGACCTGGAAGAGCGAGCTGCGCTGGAGCGTGGCGGGGGACGCTGCGCCGATGCTGAGCGGCGCGTTCGCCGAGGAGGACTTCCGCTTCCAGTCGGTGCTGTCGGGAACGGAGGCCATGCTGCCGCGC
>VBOS01000462.1:0-1718 GCA_005893185.1 Candidatus Eiseniibacteriota bacterium | reverse complement strand
GAGCGCGCGCTGGCGATGGTGCGCGATCTCGAGGCGGCGCTCGGCGACCGCATCCAGTCGCTCGAGTGGATGAGCGACGCCACGCGGGCGCGGGCCCTGGAGAAGCTCCATGCATTCGAGGAGAAGATCGGCTACCCCAGCACCTGGCGAGACTACGCCGGCGTCCCGATCGCCCGCGCCGGGCTCATCGCCGATCACTACGCATGCGCGCAGTGGGAGGCGAAGCGCAACGCGGGCAAAATCGGCAAGCCGGTGGACCGCGGGGAATGGTTCATGACGCCGCCCACGGTGAACGCCTTCTACAGTGCGACCCTCAACAGCATCAATTTCCCGGCCGGGATCCTGCAGCCGCCGTTCTTCGATCCGTCATGGGACGACGCCGTGAATTACGGCGGCATCGGGGCGGTCATCGGCCACGAGATGACGCACGGCTTCGACGACCGCGGCCGACAGTTCGACGCCAAGGGCAACCTCGAGGACTGGTGGACAGCCGATGACGCGGCGCGCTACAAGCAGCGCTCGGACAGGGTGGCGGATCAGTTCAGCTCGTACACGGTGCTCGACACGCTGCACCTGAATGGGCGCCTCACGCTCGGCGAGAACACTGCGGACCTCGGCGGGATCGCCGTCGCTTACCACGCTCTGCGGAAGGCGCTGGCGAGGAAGCCCGCGGGCCCGATCGACGGGTTCACGCCGGAGCAGCGCTTCTTCCTCTCCTACGCGCGGGTGTGGGCCTCGAAGCAGCGCCCGGCCCAGCTCCGCACCCAGGTGCAGACCAACCCGCACTCGCCAGCGATGTGGCGGGTGAACGGCCCGCTGTCGAACCTGTCCGAGTTCCAGCAGGCGTTCGGCTGCAAGGAGGGCGACCCGATGGTGCGCTCGGCCGAGCTGCGGGCGCGGATCTGGTGATCGACGTCTGACCCGCCCCGCTCACTTCGGAGCCGGCTCGCCCCACAGTCGCGCGCGGCAATCGGCCTCCCTCCGGCGCGCCGTCGCGGAAGATGAGTCGATGCGCGCCGCCCGGCGGTAGAGGTCGAGCGCGTCGAGCGGGAATCCCCATAGCTCCATCGTCTGGCCGCGCACCAGCTCCAGCATCGCGACCGTCCGGCGATCGGGCGCCTCGCGCTCAGCCAGCGCGATCTCGGCCAGCGCCCGGCGCGTCAGGTCGATGCGCTCGATGGCGGCGCGGCTCGCGGGCACGGCGAGGCCGTTGCGACTCCCGACCTCGATCGCCGCGTTGTTCAGGGCCGCTGCGAAGTTCCAGCGCGACGCCCCGGTTGAGCGCCTGAATCGGGTCCATGGCCGCCAGCGAGTCGGCGGGCGGGGCGGCGCGCTTCGCGTTCGAGCGCAGCGCGAAGCGCGCGGCGGCGTAGCCACCGAGCGCGACCGCCGCCAGCGCTGCGATCAGCGCAGCGGCTCCGCGCCAGCGCCGTGCGCGCGCCACGCGCAGCTGCCGCGATTCCCGTGGGGCGCGCCTGCGCGCGCGCCGCTTCACATCGCCTCCGCGGCGGTTGATCATGCGAACGCGGCGCGCGTACATTGCGAATCGGATGCCGCCTCTCGCGCACGTGCCCGCATTCGCCCTTCGTATCCGGAGCGGGGTGGCGCCGCCCGCCCCGCCGCGCCCGCGCCGCGCAACGCGACGGGAGCGCGGGGTGGCCGCGGGCGCGCGCGCGGAACGGACGGCGTTCGAGACATCGGGACCAAACATTCTGCCA
>VBOS01000009.1:1129-6428 GCA_005893185.1 Candidatus Eiseniibacteriota bacterium | reverse complement strand
TCGGCACGGCGTCCTTCTGATCGACGAGGTAGGTGATGTTCCGCCCGTCGGCGTTGCGGCGCGCGTCGTTGGGGACCCATTGCGATGGAAGCTGCTTGTCGCGGTCGTCGACGATGATCGTGATGCCCGCGGGATTCCCGTTGAAACCGGTGAGAAACTCGGCCTTGCTGACCCTGACTTTGAGTCCCATTTGAGCCAGGCGGTCGTTCATCATCTGGAGCACGGGACTGATCGTCGGGGTGTCCTGGGACCGGGCCGGGGTGGTGACTGCAAGCAGCGCGATGACACAAGCGATCGGGGAGAATCGGTTCGCCAGCATGGGGGCCTCCTTCGTTGGCAGTGGGGAACGGCCGAACCGCGATCCTAAGACAGTCTAGGCCGACGCTGGCGCCACCTCAAGGGCAATCGCGTCAGACTCTTCCCTCCTCCGCGACCAGCCGCCGATGGTGGCGGGCGATGCCCACCACCACCAGCAACCACAGCACGATGAGGGCGAGGTTGAGCACAGCCATGTCCCGGACCGGCAGCACGAGGCGGGCTGCCAGCCAGACCACGCAGGCCGACAGTACATCGCCCATCCGCTGCGGGAACGTGTCCATTGCCGCCTTGGCCTTGTACTTCTCCTCCCGCGTGGTCGGGAGCCACAGAGCGTGCCGAGCCGTGTTTTGGATCGAATAGTCGCAGCCGTTCTCCGCGATCTTCGCCACTCGGATGTAGGCGAGCAGCGGCACCCACGCCATCATTCCGTACCCGAACATCGCGATCAGCGGCAACACAAACAGGGCGACACGCACGCCGAACCACTTGAAGATCCGAGACACCACGAAGAGCTGCAGAGTTGCCGTGAGAATGTTCACCGCCAACTGATATCCGGCGAAAAACTCGAGCGCCAGCTGTTTCTGGAAGGCCTCGGCCGGCAGCCCGCCGGTCTGGCCGGCCGCGACCATTCGATCGGCCATCACCTTGAAGGTCTTGCTGATGATGTACTCCCCATTCGTATTGACCCAGTTCGCGAGCAGCACGAGCAGTCCGATGAGGAGCAGGTATCGGTTGTCCATCAGGAGCTTCAATGCTCCGGGTCCGCCCAAAGGCTGGTCGGCGGCAGCCTGGCTTGCGCGGACGCGGTCCCTGGGCTCACGCCGGTCGAGGGCGTGAATGACGTGAAACAGGACCAGGCAAACGAGCAGTACGCCCGCGCAGAGCAGCATCGGTACGTACGGGCCGAGCCGCTTGCCCATGAGCTTCGCGATGGCCGCCCCCGCGATCGCGCCCACGGTCGACCCCACGCCGACGATCGCAAACAAACGCTTCCCCTGTGCAGGGTCATACACATCATTCGCGAACGACCAGAACTGCGCGACGACGCAAACGTTGAAGATGCCGATCCAAATGTAGAACGCAACGGCGTAGTACAGGGCGTTCAGCCCCCGCAGCGCAAAGAAGGCGACGAGGTTCGCTACGAAGACCAGGATCACCGTGGTGATGAGTCGGATCCGGTTGACCCGGCTTGCCAGAGCGCCGTAGGCCGGCACGACGAGGAGGAGCAGGAGCGCCATCACGCCCGACAGGTAGGTCTTCAGCTCCGCGCCCCCCGCGGTGATGATGAGCGCCTCGCGCACGGGCTTGATGAGGGAGTAGCCGGTGAGGATCAGGAACACGGTGGTCATCAACAGCAGCGCCTTGGCCCCTTCGCCGGCCTGGACGTCGGCGAAGAGCCGCAAGAACCGCTCGAGCGGCTTCGGCCGCGGCATGAGCACGGCGGCTTCGGATGGAGGATTCATGGTCCCTCCGGCGCAGCTGCGAGATCGATGCGATCCACGAACTTCGCCTCGCCTTTCGGCCCGACCTGGTAGACGTCCATCCGCAGAGCGGCTCCGCCGTCCGGGCGGCGGGGAATCACCAGCCGGCAGAAGTGGAAATCGCACCCCGAAGCCGAGCCCAGCACGGTCGATGCGCTGTCGGGGAGCGGCATGCCGAGCGACTTGCGTCGCATCGGCGCCGACAGCCAGTGGAGGGGCGATCCCGCGCCTCCGGTCGTCACCTGCCAGAACCCCGCGTGATCGGCCGTCCGGATGTACACGCGCTGGTAGAGGTGCTCGTGCCCAGCCAGCACAGCGGTCACCCGTCGTCTCCGGGCGATGTCGAGCAGACGCCTGCGACGTGCTTGACGCTTCCCCGCTGGATTCCCCCACATCGCAGATAGTGGCCCGCGCTCACCAGCGGATGGTGGAGAACGATGAAGCGATAGCGCGCGGGCGCCGCGAGCGCAGAATCCGCCCAATCCAGCTGCGCCCGCGACCACGCCTCTTGGAGCGAGTCCGGGCTGCGGCCCCTCGCGTCGGCGAACAGATTCGAATCGAGGAAGACGAAGCGCGCGAGCCCGTCCGGAAGATCCAGCGCGTACCAATACTGTCCCGGCTCGGGCGGTGAGCCCATCGCCGCGTTCCAGTTGGCCCGCCCGCGCTCGGTATCCGTTCGCTCGTGGTTGCCGGGGGCCGCGAAGAATGGAATGCGTGCCCGCAGCTCCGCGGGCAGCGCCCCGAGCATCGCCTCGCGGACCGGGCCTTCCCGACCCCACGGAGGGCGATGAGTGACGAACTTCGTCCAGAGATCGCGCGGCCCGTCGAGGGCGGGGAGGATGGCCTCGACGCAGAGCACCGGGACCGCGACCAAGCCCGCCGCCCAGCCTGCGATGCCATTCGAAGCGATCCCGCGCATCGACCCGAGCTCGCGCTTCCGGGACTGCATGCGGTAGCCGGGCCGGTTGTCGCCGCAGAGCAGCACGATGACGCTGTCGGAATCCCCGGCAGGCTCCAGAGTCGTGATCCGGCCCTCGGTCCGCACGGCGGACACGGCGGCGTCCGATGCGTGAGCGCGGCCGGCAACCGCGGCGAGCACCAAGGCGAGCGCCGCCGCCGGGAGATGCGACCTCACGGATGATAGGGCGTGACCGCCACGGAGGCCGCTGTGGACCAGGCGTGCGCGATGAGGTCGCGGCGTTGGATCAGCACCCCGGTGAGGTAGTCGGCGGCGCGAGGATCGGAGAGCATGCCGGCGCCCACGGCCGCGCGGATCATGTCGTCGCTGAAGCCTGTGACGATGCGGGCGCCCCAACGGACGTCGCGATCGGTGCGCTCGTCGAATGCGGGATTGGGATAGTCCGGCCGCCATGTCTTCGGATCGAAGTGATCCGCGTCGATGAATCCCACGGTCGGCAATTTCGGATCCACCGCGCTCTCCCAGGCGAACGACTTGAGACCCAGGGTCACGGCCTGCTCCGTCGCGACGCTGTAGTCCATGTAGTATTCGGTCCCCGTGGCATAATCGTGGGCCGCGGTCGAGCCCGACCCGATGCACGCGCCGAAATCGATCAGATGGTGGCGCACGAACGAGCGCCCTCCCTCGGTCACCCACATGTCGAGCGTGTTCGCGCATCGCACGTCGCTGTGATTGAGCCACGCGGCCATCGGCCACATGCCCCTCAGCTCGCGCCGGCATTCGTGCGGGATCAGGTCCTCGGGATCGTCCCGGCGCCGCCCCTCGTAGAGGAAGGGCCCCAGGTTCTTCCCGCCGAGCAGGCGGCTCGACATCGCGCGGTAGCTTCCGTCGGGCTGCGGCCGCACGCGCCCGAGGATGCGCGTCAAGTCCTCGCGGCTCATCGGCTGCTTGCGACCGCTCGCGTCGGTGACGCTGGCATTGGGCGCGACGTCGAGGCTCTCCGCGCGGAAGGTAACGATCGCGTTGTCCGGCACGTTGTATCCCGCGGCCCAGAACAGATGGCTCACGATCACGTCGGCCGACGAAGCCATCTCGGGATGGTCCGGCGGGTCGAACTTGAGGATGAAGGTCTTGCCGGAAGCGTCCTTGACGAAGAAGCCCGGCGTGACGCCCTGCGTCTTGGCCTTCGTCACCTGCCAGCGGCCGGGCGCCGGTCCGTGGCCCGGTCCGGGGCCGGCGAGCATCTGCTCGGCCGTGACCGGGACGAACCCGACGCGCGGCTGCCACCATGTGCTGGGGAGGCGCACCTGGTCGTTCTCATCCACGTTGGCGGCCTCCCGCGGGTTGTGCCCGATCTTGCGAACCCACCGTGCGGGGTCGAGCTGGCGCGCCACCGGCCGGGGGAAGCTGTTGTCGAACGCGTCGTAGAGATACGACAGGTTCGTGGGTTTCGGCGGAGCCGTGGCGGCGCGCGCGAACGTCCCTGCGAGCGTTCCCAGCACGACCGCGACCGCGATCCATCGTCGGTTCGGGAGCGCGCTCCGGCTCACTGGAAGCCTCGCAGGTCGAACTGGAAGCGAACCGCCTCGTGACTCCAGTCCGCGCCGATCGCGAGCACGACCTGGTCCCGCGCGATGACGCGCAGGATCGCTCCCCCGGAGTGCCGGAACTTGTTCGGCTTCAAGTCCTGCCACACGTCGTGGTAGACCCCGCCGGCTTCGCCGTGGAGGTCGACCTCCATCGTGCGCAGGAGCGGGAAGACGTAGCTCAGCTTCACGACGGCCTTGTCGAGGTCGTGGAAGCGAAGGCTCTCGAATCCCTCGAGGCCGCGACTGCCGCCAAGCGTCGCGAAATCCGGCAGCAGGAAGCTCTCGGTCGCGCCATGATATTGCGTATCGATGATCTGCACGTACGGTTGCAGCGTGCGCGGCGAGCGCCCGAACGAGATCGCGGTGGCCGCATGGTAGTTGAAGCGCGTGAACTGCGGCGAGGTGGGGCCGGGCTCGCTGAACGAGATGGCGCTCACCGGCTTGTCGAACCGCGCAGCATCGATCTGCCACCACACGCCATGCGTCCAATGGGGCGTTCCCTGGCGCTGGCCGAACGAGACGCGCCCGCCGTAGACCAGGTTCTGGAACTTCTGATTGAGCGTCGTCGCCGCGAGGCTCAGGAACAGTTCCTCGAACGATTGGACGCCTGACTCACGCCCGCTGCGCACGACCATCTCCCGCGTCCCGATCCACAGGGCCCCCCGCACTCGCGGGCCCTCTGTGTTCTCGCCTTCCCAGGGCCTGAAGAGCCCGATGCGAGCGAACTGGCTCTGGGAGGCGAAGCCCGCCTGGTCATCGAGCAACGACTGGGAGCCGAGTCCGAAGAACGGCTCCTCGGGCCGCCAGTCGTACGCGTACTCGGCCGCCACCGGGCCCTTCCATGCCAGGGCGCGCGTCCGGTTGTACCCGCGCATGCTGCCGCTCAGCTCCAGCTCCAGAGCGTCGTGGAAGCGCGGCGGGCTCAACGCCAGTCTCCCGCCCAGGCCGGTGCGGGGCCCGAGCTCCGGGGGCGCGACCGTCACGCCAAACAG